>CALFLU010000087.1 GCA_937880125.1 uncultured Eubacteriaceae bacterium | reverse complement strand
TCATGCTTGCCTGCTGCGTCTACGAAAAACAAGAAGAGGACAGCAGACCATGAAGGCGGCGTTTTATACCCTGGGCTGCAAAACCAACATTTACGATACCCAAGCCATGGAAGAGATTCTCTCTTCAGCGGGCTATGACATTGTGCCTTTTTACGACATTGCCGATGTCTACATCATCAACACCTGCGCCGTGACCAATGTCAGCGAGTCCAAATCCCGCCAAATCATTCACCGCGCCCGCAAAACAAACCCCCGTGCCGTGGTCATTGCCGCGGGCTGTTACAGCCAAATCGACCCCGCACGTCTGCTGAGCTTAAAGGAAGTGGACGGCATCATCGGCATCGCCGACAGAGACAGGCTGCCGCACCTCATTGCCGCAGCCAAAGCCGAAAAAACCGACTACGTCATGCCGCACAGCGATGCAGCGCTTTATGAACCTTTGCGCATTCACGCTTACAGTGAAAAAACCAGAGCGTTTTTAAAAATACAGGAAGGCTGCGACAACTATTGCGCCTACTGCGTCATACCCTACGCACGGGGACATGCCCGCAGCCGAAAGATAGAAGATATCCTCCGCGAAGCCAAGGAGCTGGCCGCCCTGGGACACCGCGAAATCGTGCTCACAGGCACCCACATTGCCTCCTACGGCAAAGAAGGGCAGGGCGCTAGTCTCATCGACGTCATCGAAGGGCTGCAGCAAATTGAGCCTATCGCGCGCATTCGTCTGGGTTCGCTGGAGCCCAAAATCCTCACGCCGTCGTTTTTGACGCGGCTGCAGGCCTGCGACAAAATCTGTGATTCCTTTCATCTGTCTCTGCAAAGCGGCAGCCAAAACTCCCTTCACCGCATGGGCAGACGATACAGCGCCGCAGAATACGCGCAAATTGCCGGAAACATTCGCACTTATTTTCCGACTTGCTCGCTGACCACCGATGTCATTGTGGGCTTTCCCGGCGAAAGCGAAGCAGACCACGGCGAGTCGTTGAACTTTTGCCGCAATATCGGCTTTATGAAAATCCACGTCTTTCCTTATTCCGCCAAAAAAGGGACGAGAGCGGCACAAATGGCGGGGCAAGTGGACAAACAAACCAAACAGCGGCGCAGCGAAGAGTTTTTGCATCTGTCGGCGTCCATGCAGCAGGCTTTTTTGCAAGACGCCGTTAACACCTCAGCCGCCGTGCTCTTTGAACAGCGCAAAGACGGCTGCGAAGAAGGCTATACAAAAAACTATATCCACGTAAAAGTAAAAACCGATCAACATATAAGCGGACAAATCAAAAACGTATATCTCACAACCAACCAAGGCACATACATGACCGCTACACTCACAGAATAGGAACAAACATGGAAACCTACAGCGTCTCACAAATCACAAAAAAAATCAGCTGCCTCATCAGCGCCGATACCACCCTCAGCGGCGTTGCCATCGAGGGTGAAGTCTCCAACTGCACGCTGCACTCCTCGGGGCATTTGTATTTCAGCCTCAAGGATGAAAAGGCGAAAATCAACTGCATCATGTTTTCCCGCGATGTGCGCAACATCGATTTCCTTCCTGAGGCGGGCATGCACATCATCGCCTACGGCCGCGTGATGCTCTATGAAAAGACAAGCACCTGCCAACTGCAAGCCACCGTGCTCATCAGCTCGGGCATGGGCATTTTGCACGAAAAATACAACCGCCTGCTCAAGCAATTGGAGGCGCAAGGCTACTTTGACAAAGAAGTCAAAAAACCGCTGCCCACTTATATCAAAAAAGTCGCAGTCATCACCTCGCCCACAGGGGCGGTGATTCACGATATCATCAACACCATACGCCGCCGCAACCCCACGGTACAAATCATCCTCTGTCCCGCCGCCGTGCAAGGCAGCGCAGCGAGCGGCGAATTGGCAGAGCGCATTGCGCGCATCAACCGCCATAATCTGGCCGATGTCATAATCCTGGCAAGGGGAGGGGGCAGCCTCGAAGAGCTGTGGCCCTTTAACGAAAAAGAACTGGCCGATGCCGTCTATGCCTCCACGCTTCCCGTTATCTCCGCCGTGGGACACGAAACCGATTTTACGATTTCGGACTTTGTGGCCGACGTGCGCGCCGCCACACCCACCGCGGCTGCGGAATTGGTCTCTTTTCCGCTGGAACACTACCTGGCGCATCTGTCCGCCCAACGCCTGCGCATCGCACAAGCCACCACCTTGCGCATAGAGGCCTACAGGCAGCGGTTGAAGGTTTTAAAACGCCCTGCCGCCCTTACGCAAATGCTTGCAAAAAACATAACGGGACACAGAAGTAACCTTACAACCCTGCGCAAACAACTTGCCAAAACCGCCGAAACTATGCTGATCATGCACCGCATGCAGCTGGCGAATTTGCAAATCAGGCTGGAGGCCAACGATGTGTCATCCACTTTGGCAAAGGGCTACGCGCTGGTAAAAATCAAAGACAAATTGTTGCAAAATAAAGAACAGGCAGCCTTGCACGAACCCATCGACGTTATTTTTGACACCTTCAGACTCAAGGCCGAAATTGTGGAAATCAAAGGAGAAACCTATGGCGAAAAACAAAACATTTGAAGAAAAAATGAAAGAACTCGAAGAAAAAGTAACGCTGCTGGAAAGCGGTGAAGTGGGACTTGAAGAATCCATCGGCATCATCACCCGGGCGGCCGCCATCATCAAAGAGCTTGAAAAGGAGCTGGACGACACGGAGGGCAAGTTAAAACTGCTGGACTTAAAAACCGACGAAATAACCCCGCTCAGCGAGGACGAGGCGTGAGTTACAAAACTGAGCTGAAAAAGCGCTCCGACGAAATCGAAGAAATACTGCTTGCCTACGCCCCTAAGGGGCAGGCGCCTGCGCGCCTGATTAAAGCCATGAACTACTCGCTCTTTGCGGGCGGCAAACGCATACGCCCCGTGCTGCTCATGGAAACCGTGCGCCTATTTGACGGCCCTGTGCCCCTGGCGCGCCCTCTGGCAGCGGCCATAGAGATGATTCACACCTATTCGCTGATCCACGACGACCTGCCCGCCATGGACGATGATGTGCTGCGCCGTGGCAAGGCCACCAACCACGTGGTTTTCGGCGAAGCCATGGCCATTTTGGCGGGAGACGGGCTGCTTAACTGCGCTATGGAAACCATGGCAGCCCATATCCCCTATGACGACGAAGTCTATTTACACGGCTATTTGCGCGCCATGAGCGAGATTATCACCGCCGCCGGACACAACGGCATGATCGGCGGACAAGTGCTCGATATTCTCAGCGAAGGCGGCGGGCCTGACAAAGAAGCGCTGGACTACATTCACAAGCACAAAACCGGCGCGCTGCTTACTGCGCCGCTGCGGGCAGGGGCCATGCTCTCAGGCGCCGGCAAGGCGCAACTGCAAGATATCAGCACCTACGCCGCCGCCGTCGGCCACAGCTTTCAGCTGGTGGACGATTTGCTGGATATTGAGGGCGAGGCAGGCAAGGTAGGCAAATCGATCGGCAAAGATGCCGCCGACGGCAAGCTGACTTACCCCTTTGTCTATGGTATCGACGCCACGAGGCAAAAAATCGCACAGCTTTATGATAGTGCGGTTAAAAGTTTGCGCCCCTTCGGCGAAAAAGGCAAATTTCTCAAAGAAACCGCTGATTTTTTGGCAAAAAGAGACCATTAATTTTAAAAAAATTGTAGTAAAAATATACAACTATGGTATAATTATGCATGTTTGTTATCAAATATGCATTTTTTTTTGACGGAAGGAACGCAATGAGCAAAGTTAGGTTGGATGTGTTTTTGCACGAAAGGGGATATTATCCCAGCAGGGAAAAAGCCCGTGCAGCCATTATGGCGGGAGAAGTCTTTGTGCAAGGCAAACGCATCGACAAAGCCGGCACAGGGGTGGATGTAAATACCTGCACCGTGGAAATTGCCTCCAACCAAACCAAATACGTGGGCCGCGGCGGACAAAAGCTCGAAAAAGCCTTGGAAGTCTTTGACTTTGACGTGACGGGCAAGACGTTTTTGGATATCGGCGCCTCCACAGGGGGCTTTACCGACTGCCTGTTGCAAAACGGCGCAAAAAAAGTCTACGCCATCGACGTGGGCTACGGGCAGCTGGATTACGCTCTGCGTATAGATACGCGTGTTACGGTCCTGGAAAAAACCAACTTTCGCTACTTGACTTATGACAAAGTCGGTGAACAAGCCGACGGCTTCGTCATGGACGTGTCCTTTATTTCGATATTGAAACTGACCGAAAATTTAAAACAGTTTCTAAAGCAGGGGGCAGAGGGCATTATCTTGCTTAAACCGCAATTTGAGTCCACCCGTGAACAAATCGAAAAAAAAGGCGTCATCAAAGATAAAAACACACACATCAGTGTGCTTTCCACGGTCATTGCCGCACTGGAACAAGGCGGCTGGCGCACCCCAAACATCACGTTTTCACCCATCACGGGCGCCAAAGGCAACATAGAATTTTTGCTGCATGTTGCTCTGGACTGCCCTGCAGCGCACACCGTGGACGAACAAAAAATCATACAAACCGTGCAACAGGCACACCAAGAGAAAAAGTGAGGCTTTCACATGAAAAAAATCGGCATTATGACCAACCCCAAACGAGACATCGATTTGGAATATACAAAAAATGTCATCGGGTTTTTGCAAAACAAGGCCCATATTTATATTGAAGATGAAATCATTCCATATCTGCCCAAAGACCACGGCTTTACGCTGCTTACCGCGCAAAACGCCAAAGAACTTGATTTTGTGGTTATCCTGGGCGGAGATGGCACGATATTGGATTCGTTGGCGCTGATGGATTATGCCGATGTGCCGCTTTTGGGCATCAATTTGGGCAGGTTGGGGTTTTTGGCGGCGGCCGAGCGCTATGAATGGCAGTATTATTTGGACTTGGCGCTCAAAGGCACCTATCGCTTAGAACAGCGCTCGCTTTTGTCCATGGAGCATATGGGCAATAAGCGTATCGCCCTCAACGACGTGGTGATTTTTCGCGCCTGCGAAGAAGGCGGTGTCATCAGCCTCGATGTCTACATCGACAATGTGCTGCTGGCGGAGTACTTTGCCGATGGCATCATCATCTCCACACCCACAGGCTCCACGGCCTACTCCCTGGCGGCAGGCGGGCCCATTATGAGTCCCAAAACCGAAGCCATTTTGCTCAATCCCATCAACCCGCACTCGCTGTCGAACCGTGCCATTATCATCGGTCCCGATGAAACCGTCAAAATCATCCTCAAAAAAGGCGGCGCAGAGGTGCGCTGCGACGGAGACTTTTATGCCAAAGCCGTCGACAGCGTATTCACATTTTCGCTGCACGAAACAAAAGCACGGTTTGTGGTATTCGAAAAACACAATTTCTATACGAATGTATATAAAAAAATCAAGTAGAGAAGGTAGAATATGAAAATCAAAAGACATGCAAAAATATTAGAAATCCTCGACCAGCACGCCATCGAGACACAAGAAGAACTGGCCGAAAAATTAAAAGAAGCCGGTTTTGACATCACCCAGGCCACCATCAGCCGCGACATCAAAGAAATGAAGCTCGTTAAAATGATGGACGCCAGCGGGCGCTATCGCTACAGCAAGTACCGCGACGAGGCCGTTCCCGTCAACGAGCGCATGATGAATGTGTTTCGTGAGGCGGTGACTCACATTGACTATGCGGGCAACATTGTCGTAGTCAAAACTTTAAGCGGCATGGCCCACGCGGCGGCGGTGACTGTGGACCTTACCGAGTGGTCCGAAATTGTGGGCTGCCTGGCAGGGGATGATACGATTTTCATTCTGCTCAAAACCGAACAAACAGCCATGGAGCTGGTGAGCAATTTAAAAAAATATATCAAATAGACAGGCGGTGAGAAGGTGCTGGCACAACTCAGCGTTCAAAATTTTGCAGTAATCAAAAACATCACCATCGAGTTTGATACGCGCCTGAGCGTCTTAACAGGCGAAACGGGGGCAGGCAAATCCGTAATCATTGATGCTTTGGCGCTTGCCATGGGACATAAGGCGAGTAAAGAGGCGGTGCGCACAGGCTGTGAAAAAGCCGTGGTTCAAGCCGTCTTTTTTGTTGATGCCAATCACGCCGTGTGCGAGATTATGCAGCAAGCGGGGATAGAAACCGACGAACAACTCGTCTTTACAAGGGAAATTTCCTCTTCGGGGCGCAGCATTTGCCGTGTCAATTCCACGTTGGTCACCGCCGCACTGCTGCGCAAACTGGGCGAGAGACTCGTGGATATCCACGGTCAGCACGAGCACCAATCCCTGCTTGACAAAAGCAACCATGTGCGGTTTTTAGATCAATTTTCACCCGATACACTCACCCGGGCACAGCAAACAAAAGCCGCCTACAACGCCTTAAACGAAGAAAAAAAGAAGCTGCGTGCCATGCAGGAAGCCCACGCCGATGCAGGACGCATCAAGGCGGAGCTGATGGCTGATATTGCCGCCATTGAAACGGCAAGTCCCCAAATCGACGAAGACAGCGAAATCGAGCGCAAAATCAGCCGCATCAAAAACCGCACGCAATTTGTTGACAATTTGCGCACGGCCCACGAGCAGCTCTATGGCAGTGATGCAAGCGCACTGGGCGCACTGCTCAATGCCGCTGCAGCCCTTGAGAGCCTTGCCGAACTGGATGACAGCTTCTTAGCCCAAATTGATGCAATCCACCGTGCAATAGCGGAAACAGAGGACGTGGCACACGGCCTGCAAAAACATTTGGCGGCAGAGGAAAGTGACGAACACATCGACTTAGACGCACTGGAAAGCCGCGCCTATGAGCTTACACTGCTCAAGCGCAAATACGGCGCAAGCTTAGAAGAAGTGCTTGAAACCAAAAAAGACATGCAAGAGCGCCTTATGCAAACGGAGAATTTAGACGAAGCGCTCAGCGCTCAGCAGACAATCGTGGAGCAGGCGACAAAAACATACTTTGACAACGCCAAAATGCTCACGCGCCTGCGCCGCGGACAAAAGGCAAAGTTTGAAGGCATAATCACCGCCCAATTAAGCGAACTTGCCATGCCCAACGGGCGTTTTGAAGTATCCATACAGCCCCGCAAAGACGAGCGAGCCATCAGCGCCGAAGGCCAAGACGATGTGGAGTTTTTGTTTTCCGCCAATAAGGGCATGGCGCCCAAGGCACTGACAAAAATCGCCTCGGGCGGTGAGGTCAGCCGCCTGATGCTGGCCATGAAAATCGCCGTTACCGACAGCGACATTCAAACCCTGGTCTTTGACGAAATCGACACGGGTATTAGCGGTATCACCGCACAAAAAATGGCCGAAAAGCTGCGCGCACTCAGCGCCAACTATCAAGTGTTGCTTGTGAGCCACCTGCCGCAAATTGCCGCCATGGCGCACGCACATTTTTGTGCCGTTAAAACCTCCGATGATGAGTCGACTTCCACACAAATCAAGCGGCTCGACAAAGAGGGAAGAGAACACGAGATAGCAAAAATGATCGGCACGGAAAAAATGAGCGACTCCGCACTTGCCCATGCCAGACAAATGTTGGCCGCTGCTAAGGCAAAGGAGCTGCACCTACCATGATGCAAATTCAACTCGCACAATGCAGTGATTTGCCTCGCATAAAAGAAATGTATATTCAAGTCGCCGCCGCCATGATGCGCAGCGGCCTGGCTGTATGGGACGAGGTCTATCCCGCCGAGTTTGTAGCTGAAGACATCGCGCAAAAACGTCTTTATGTGCTCACGGAAGATAAACACCTCCTGGCAGGTTTTGTCCTGTGCCGCACCCATGCCCACGCCGTGGCCGTCACCTGGCAGCACGATGACAAACGGGCGTGCTACATGGACCGTTTGGCAGTGAGTGTGCCGTGTGCAAGAAAGGGCATTGGCACCATAGCGCTGCATTACGCGCTGTCCCTGGCAAAGATGCAGGGAGCGCAGGTGCTTCGGCTCTTTGTGGCGGATACAAATCTGCCCGCCATTGCGTTTTATAAAAAAAACGGCCTTAGCCAATGCCTCGGCTCCTACGAAGAAAAAATCGACGATACCCTCACGCTGCGCTTTTACGGTTTTGAAATTTCCGTATTGGAATCATGATTATCCTCTAGGCATCCGCATAAGAACTTGACGCACAGCTGGGGATCACTGACTTTATAGCTTTGAAAAAGTTTGCTCCGACAGGAGAACACCATGAAAAAACGAAACAAAATCCTTCTTGCTTTAGTCGCGCTTATCCTTCTTGCCGTCATCACCGAGCCCTTCACGAACTTATATCACCGCGCCGCGGACCATTTTCTCTACAACAACTATCGCCATTATGTCTCCTGCGCAAATTTGCCGACCCTGGCGGAGGTGGAGTCCATCGTCGCCGCCCACAGCGACACGGTGGCGCAAATTCAGGCCATTGACCCTGAAAACGTGGAGGTTATCATCGATTCCACAACCTGTCCGGGCAAGGGCAGCATCGTTATATATTACGCTTCTCGCAGCTAAAGTGAGCAAATCAAAACCCTCCTGCCCGACAAAACCTTCCATGGCGTTCCCGTTACGATGATCAACCGCTGACAGAAAGGAAAATCAAACGTGATATGATAAAATTCAACGCCCTCATTCCGGAACTGACCGTCTGTGACATTGCAAAAACCAAAGCTTTTTATATCGATCTCCTGGGCTTTACGCTCGAATACGAAAGGGAAGAAGACACGTTTGTATTTTTGTCTTTTCAAGGCAGCCAACTGATGTTTGAGCAGTACGGCATTAACGGCTGGCACACGGCAGATTTGGCATATCCCTACGGCAGGGGAGTCAATTTTGAAATCGGCGTTGCAGATGTGGAAAGCTTGTATTTACGCATCACCAAAGCAGGCATCACGCCTTTTCGACCTCTTAAAACAAACACCTACCGACAAGGCGCGCACTCAATTCCACAGAAAGAATTTTTAATCCAAGACCCGGACGGATACTTGCTGCGTTTTGTTGAAGCATAGAATTTTTCGGCGTCCATTATTTGATTGAAAATCATCATGAATATGAAAATGAAACGCCCACCTCGTAGAGGTGGGCGTTTATTAATGAAGCAGCACTTCCCAAAAGCTCAAACGATACTTTGCTGTTATCGTTACCACGCACCAGTGATCCCCTCCGGTGTCAAAGGTAATGTCAAAAGAGTATCCGTCTTTTTCCCTTAGGTTTTGCGACGTTAACTGCACTGTTTTTGTGCCGCTGCCGCTGTATTTTTGTCCCCAGAGAACATAACTCGTGCTTGCCTGAAAGGCAATGTCTTTGTTTAATTCAAGGACATAGATATCGCTATCGGAAACGCGTTTTGAGTCATAGGTAATCACTGTTTGCGGGTCATTAATAATACCTGACTCCGATTCGCTGTAAAATTTATCGTCAGAGATTAACAAAACATGCACATAGCCGCTGTCGGCAACATCGCTCAACGCTGCATCGACTTTGGTCTCGTAGACAATTAACAATGAGGCGCAGCCCAAAAGCAAAATCAAACCATAGACAAGTTTTGTCCAATGCAATCCTCGGCTGTTTCGCTTGCTTGCCTGCGTGCCCAATACAATAGATATAGCCAGCATAACGACCATGCCAATCAAATAGGCTAAAAATTTATACCCGCCGTATCCCGGAGCAATTTTAATATAAGCCGCGGCAAAACCCACAATGCCCAATCCAAAAATAATAGAAGCACTTTTGGGCAAGGCCGATTTTTTTCCGGCGTGCTCTTTGTTAATCTGAGCAGGTGCTATGGTTATCTCTTCGGCGTTCGGCGCCAAAGGCTGTCCGCAAAAAGCACAAAAATCACTCTGTGACGGAAGGTTTTTTCCGCAAAAACGACAAAACATCGGCATTCTCCATGATAACGTTATGGTTTTATCTGCGCACTTGTGTTCCGCAGTTGGCACAAAAAATGCTGTCGGCAAGCAACTTCGTGCCGCAGGTTTTGCAAAAACGCACAATTGGCTGAATATCCTTGTCAATGGGCGCAACAACGCTTTTTTCCTGTGGCGGTGCAGTGGAGGCTTCTTTGGCTTCAAGCCGTGCCAGCAAATGCCTGTAAGAGTAGATAAGTGCAAAGAGAACAATGCCCAAACCCGCCAAACAGATCAAAAGCAACTCCACGCCGCCTTGTCTGTGCGCTAAACGATAAATGCCAAGCACGACTCCCGTGGCACACAGCGCAATTAAAAGGGAACCGAAAAAGACAAGGAAGAATTTTTTTGCGGCCTTAAGCATTTGCGCATTGGTCACAGTTCGTATTTCCTGAGCCAGCCTGTCAACATCTTCGGGGGGCGAGGCGGAAAATTTTTCTTTCATAACGATGATCAAACATTCTCTGTCTGCAATCGCCGTATGAAGATAATAGGTATAAAAAATAAGAGCCGATGCTGCAATCAAAACGCCGAGGGCTTTAATCAAGTCAAGCCAATTGCCCTCGCTAAACAAGCCGATTGCTGAAGTAATATAATAGACAACACCTACCAAGGCAACGATGTTTGCAAAAAAGCCGAGAGCCGTGCCTCGTTGGGCTTGCTGAAGCGAATGTGCGGTGGCTTTTGGGCTGTGCGGATATTCACTATAATTCACTCTGATTCGCACGATGATTTCCTCCGAAAAAAATTTGACTCATATGTAAAAGGTTAAGCTTGTTTTATTTCGTTTTTCAAAAACAAAAAACGAATAAAAAGAATAATTTTATTATGTGTCAAAAAAAATGCAAAGTCAATTGTTTGTGTCATCTTTTCCTGCAATATATGCCTTATGAATAAACAAAATAAACAGCCTTACTGCTTGGCGCAGGGGACATTTGCTCAATATAGAAGCCCGCCGCTGTGCGGTGGGCTTCTATGCTTGATTTATAAATATTTAATTCCGCTCCAATACATCGGGCTGCGCACCTCGGCAAGAGGGGAAAGAGCTACATCTTTCATGGCCCACTTCAAGTATTCTTCAAACCCCGTGCGGTCCACAATGTAGCCGATATGCTCCTTGCCGCCGGGCGCCTGCGGGTCAATATACTCCGTGACATAATCATACGTATTTAAAATAATTTTCGTAATGCTCTCTTCGTCCGCCCATTTGATGAACTCTTCACCGAGTCGGGGATTTTTCTTTCCCGTTCGGCCAAAAAGCGTCAAACGATAATATTTTTCCTCGCTCCTTGTCCATGCCGCGTTGGGGCAGGCAAGAACGCATTCGCCGCAACCGATGCATTTTTTGGTGTCGCGCTGCGGACGATAGTTCACAAAAGTAAGGGCTTCCACGGATTTTTTCTTGCAGGTTTTAACACAAGCCTCACAGCTGGTGCAGCGCTCGGCGTCAAACTGCGGCTCCGTCATGCCCATAATGCCAAAGTCGTGCATGCGCACCTTGGCGCAGTCGTTGGAGCAACCCGTCAGCGCAATTTTAAAGTGCCAGTCATGGGGAAAAACCGCCTTTTCAATGCGTTGGGCAAAAGCCGTGGTGTCATAGCAGGCATAGGGGCATACGCGGTTGCCGATGCAGGCCACAATGTTTCGCGTGCCCGCCGCGGGATAGCCGCCGCCGATCTCTTCCTGATTGATTTGCATGCCTTCGATGATTTCTTGCACCGCCGCATTCACCTCAGGCATTTTTTCAAAGGGAATGCCGGGTATTTCAAAGCCCTGTCTGCCCGTAATGTGCACGGTGCCGTTGCCGTAGACATCGGCAATATGCTGAAGAGTAGGAAAATATTTCGTTTCCAAATGTCCGCCGGGCACACGCACCCTCAGAGCGGTGATTGCGCGTTTTTTCGTCACACGAAAGGCATTTTTCTTTAAATATTTTGTATTAATATCCATTTTTTCTCTCCTAATCCACGAGGTTTTTGCCTTCGGTATAGTTAAATACGGGCCCGTCCAGGCAAATA
>CALFLU010000086.1 GCA_937880125.1 uncultured Eubacteriaceae bacterium | reverse complement strand
CCGGGAGAAACAATCAACACTGTTATGCTTCAGCGCAGGTGCATGCTGCGGCGCAAGAAGATCTTGCGCAATAAAAAATAAAGGAGTGATCTTATGACAAAAGATATTCTTACCATTGCCGTTGTCAATTTCAACGCTGTTTGGGGTGACAAAGCCTGCAACTTAAAAAGAATGGCGGAATATGCCCATGCAGCGGGAAAACGCGGCGCAGATATGATTGTCTTTCCGGAAAATGCATTATCAGGCTATGATGACGACACCGAACACAGCGTTCGCGCCGAAAAAATGCAGGTGAAGCTGGCAGAGACCATTCCCGGTTCGGCAACAGAATGCTTAAGCGCCGTTGCGCAAAAACATGAAATGTATATCGTATTCGGCATGCCTGAACAAGATGCCGAGGATGCCTCAGTGGTCTATAATTCCGCTGCCATCATCTACCCCGACGGCCGAACGGATTCCTATCGCAAGCTGCATCTTCCCTTTGCCGAAGGCAATTGGGCAGTACGCGGCAACGATCCGGTTATGATTGACACCCCCTGGGGACCCGTGGGCATAACGATATGCTATGACACCTATTGCTTTCCCGAGCTCATTCGATATTATCGTGCCAAAGGGGCACGTCTTTGCCTCAATGTCACCGCTTGTCCCGATGCCGAATGCACAAGAGTTGCCGCCCGCATGACAATTCCCACCTATGCCATGACCAACTACATGTTCATTGCCTCTGCCAATCTTTGCGGTTTTGACAAAACCTCTTATTTTCACGGCGGAAGCTGTGTTGTCGGCCCAAGAAAAAATCCCCGCGGCGCGGGAGAGCCCTGTACCTATATCGGTAAAATGTTTGATGAAGACGGAAGCGACAACCAAGAGATGTTTTTGGGCACCATTGACTTGCACATGGCCGATGTCAATACCGATATCCCCATTTACAGCGTCAACCCGGGTATCGGCGAGCCGGACTTTCGCCCGGAAATGTATTTGCGCATGCAGGAAGACTTGCTCAAAAGCGGACAATGGAAAAAATAATCCTTATCATATATCTTGATTGAACTTGAAAAACTGATCGCTGACTTGTCTGAAAAGTAACTTTGCAACACCTTGTCAAAAAATAAAAACCCCATCAGGATATTCTTGCATCTGTTTGCCCCGCTGTCTTCTTTGGCCTTACGCTATATTTCCCTTGACTTTTCTTGTTTTTTCTTGCATAGTGGGAGTGCTTACAGGATATAAAAAAATACAAAATATGTAAAAGAGCATATTATGAAAACAAAATCCCTCTCGTTTTATATTGTTTCGCTGCTTGCTGTTTTCGCCATTGCGGCTGTTGCGCTCGCAATATCGTATAGCTCTCATCCTACTGTTTCAGCAACCGACGGCAAGTTGAATTTATCGTCATTGAACAGCGGCACCATCATTGCCGTTGGCGGCAGCTGGGAATTTTACCCGGACGTATTGCTGGGTGCTGCTCTTTCGCTGCCCGATGATACCGTTTCCCAAACAAACTCGCAGCAATTGCGCACACTGCCGGATATGTGGGCAGGCAAGCCACAAGCCAACGACAACTCTTTTGGGTATGGCACTTATAGAATCACTTTTACAAAACTGGATACAAATCAATACTACGGTATAGCTGTCAATGACATTTCGTCGTCTTACCGCCTGTGGGTCAATGGCCAACTTTGCATTGAATGCGGCCAGGTAGCCACCTCACAGGAAGATCAGAGTCCTCGAATACAAAACATGTTGGCGGGCTTTAAGCCTGATGCTGCAGGCAATGCTGTCATTGCCATTGAAGTATCCAACTTTTATCTCTCCGCAGGAGGAATTGAAGATTTGCCGCTCGTCGGCAATTATGAACTGCTCAGCACCACCATCGCAAGAAGCGCCGCCATTGATACCTTCTTTTTTACCACTCTCTTCTTTCTTGGGCTCACCCTTTTGGCGCTCTATGCAAAAATCAAAATCGAAAAAACAGCACTGTTTGCCAGCTTGCTTTCTTTGTCCGTTGCCGTACGCATTATTTGTGCACAACACCGAATTGTCTTTAATATCTTTCCCTCGTTGCCATGGGAGTTTGTTCACCGCATGGGCTATCTTTCCGGCTATCTCTTGATGCCACTTGCAGGACTGGCGGTTTATTCACTGCATTATGTGAAACAGCGACCGTTTTTGCGCAATATTTATTATGTGTGGATAGCCTTTACCATCCTGTTCGTTTTTTTAGCCCCTGCAACAATCTATCCAAAGTTTATCGTAATTTATAAATACCTTTTCCTGGTTGCAGCTATCTACTTTATGTATGTGTTGATTTACGGCAAACTCAATCACAAGCCCGGCGCTATTCCCATCGCCATCGGCGCATTGTCGCTGTGTATCGGCACCATCCTTGAACTTTTTGCCAAAAGCAGCCAGGCGGTGGTTTCGTCCATGACTTTTATCCTCATCTCTTCTTTTGCATTGGTGCAAATGGTCAAGCTCGAGTTAACCCGTGAAGAAAAAGAGCGCTTGGAATCAGTAATTATCTTGGACAGCCTCACCGAAGTCTATAATCGTCTTTATCTCGACAACCTCAGTCGCAACAATTATCTGCCCGACAAGAAAAAGCATTTTTGGTATATTTTCTTTGCCGATATCAACAATTTTAAATATATCAACGACACCTATGGGCACCCCACAGGCGATATCGTCTTAAAACACGTGGCGCAAGTATTAAAGCACTCCATGCGCGAAGAAGACATGATCTTCAGATACGGGGGCGATGAGTTTGTCATTCTCACCGCACTCGAAAACACGAAAAACCCACAGGATATTATTGATCGCATCAATGCCACTTTGGCACAGCCCGTAGAGGCTTTTGGTCATATCCTACACATTACGCTCAGCATCGGCACGGCGCTTTTCCGCCACCGCGATGAAAAGCTGGATGATGCCATTTTGCGCAGTGACCGAGAGATGTATCGCATCAAGCAGCAATTTCATCAAAAATCTTTATCGACGCCATCAAGTGTTGATACCAAATAACACCTCTGCAAAACGGCGCAAAGGTGCATTGATTTTCTTACTTCCATCATGTTATTCTTCGCCTCACAGTGAACACTCGATTGGATTTGTATTATATTATTGACTACATAATGCCATACAGCCTATGTATTTAGCTATCGAAGACATTTATATGCTATTACAAATAAAAAAAATCGACCACTGTAAACAGCGGTCGATTTTATATTTTTAACTACTGAAATAAATCTTTCAGTTTGGTCCAAAAGGACGGTTTTTCGGGTTGCACCTCTTCGACCTTTTCCGGTTGGACTTTTTCTATTTTATCCGTCTTGATGACAAACTGCACAGAGGACACGTTGGTATTTTTTTCTGAAACAAATGAAATGGGTTTGTAATCAGATTTGTCATAGGACGTCATGTATTCGTTGATTTTTTCTTGAATCTGTCTGGGTATATCCTTCGTGCTCGCATGCAATTTCTTCAGGCCGTTGTTGATTTGCTCTGAACCGTTATACAACTCGCCCATACCCGTTGCCATTTGATGAATGCCACCTGCAATGTTTGCATATTGCGTTGACATTGTCGTAACCCCTCCGGTGTACATACCCAAATTTGTATGGAACGTGGTATATTGTGTTTGCAAATCTCCAAGTCCTTTTCCAAGATTGACCAGACCCTGATAGAAATCGGAGTTGTTTAAAGCACCCTCAACCGTTGCAGCAAAATTGTTCAGGTTCGCCGAGATGCTTTGTTGTGAACCCGACAGTGTGCCTGCGGCAGTGGGCAGACCCGTCAACAGGTTCGTAAATGAAGCATTGTTGGCTCCGAAGTTCGTTTTTAGTGTACCCACAGCGGCGTGTGTTTCCTTATAGTTGCTTACCAGCGCAGCCAAAGTTTGATCGGTGGGATACAGTGTCAAAAGTGCGTCCAAATCCGCATTGCTGACACTTTGTGCGGGAATCGCACCAATGTTTTGTGCCAGGGTTGTGTACGCTGATTGATATTGTGTATTCAACGTCGTCAAGTTTTGTGCTACACCATCCAACGCCGTTGCAAAACCGCGCATTGCCGTCGGCAGCTGGCCAAACGCCGTCAGATCCCCGCCGCCCGAAGATTGAAAACCTTGGTTGATTGCCGTTATGCCCTGCAAAATTTGCTGTGAGCCGTTAAGAACAGCTCCTCCGTTATCGCTGAGCTCACCCAAGCCGGACTGAAAAGCCGCCGAGCCGTTATTGAGCTCCATCAAACCGTTTTTCGACTTCAAAATACCGCCTGTCAACTCATTTGTCCCGTTGCTCAGCTGACCCACTGCGTTTGTCAAGGCGCTGAAGCCGCTTGTCATTCCGCTTACATTGGGTAGGTCAAAGCCCATTGAAAAAGGAACTGCCGCAAATTGCATGCCTTCCATTTCAAAATCCGTTGCTTGCATGGACACCTTGTAGGTTGCATTTTTTTCAGGCAACGCCGTAAAGGTAATCAGCTTATTTTTACCTGCATTTGCAAACATGCCGTCGGGTGCGGAAATGTTTTTGCAAAGATCGGTATTTAGCGTTACGGTGATTTGCACCACGTAATTATTGAAAAATGCTGCGTTGACATTTGCATTTTTCGTGGTCTTTAAAACCATTTCCACCTGGCCGCTGCTGCCTGCCAATTCATCGGCCGATACTTTTTTTCCGTTCAGATAATATTCAATGCCGATATGCCAAGGCAGCTGTGCATTTTGCATATTACCTTGATAGTAAAATCTTTCTCCTTCCCCTTCAACGGTTATTTTTCCGTCTTGGTTGACTACCTCCGTGGTGGTGCTCAAATTTTTTACGTCGGTATATTGCCCGTAATCTTCAATGGTTCCGTTGCCTTTGAGATTGAAGATATTTACCACAGAAACTTCTTTTACCTCTCCGCCGGCGGACACATTGGCATAGACGACTTCTTCTTTTGATGCCACGCTCGCACTTTGCGCGGCAAAAATCGCTCCGCTTGTGGAGGCAAAAAACATTACTGCGATCACAACTGCCAGTATTGATTTTATCACTCGTTTTTTCATGCATTTACTCCTTATAAAACTTTGCTTTCAAAGTGGTTTTTTCAATCATTTTATCGAAGACCGTCAACAATGCCGGTAAGAAAATAATAACCATCACCATCGATAAAATTGTTCCGCGGCCGAGCAAAATACCCAAATCCGCTACAATGCCCAGCGAGGTGGTGAGAAACAGACAAAAACCTGCAGTAGACAAAATGATCCCGGATGTCAAAATGGAAACCACGTGATCTTTCAATGTCGTCATCATCGCCTGTTTTTTAGGCATGACAATGCGATTTTGTCGGTAATTGTTTGTCAATAATATGGCGTAGTCCACCGTGGCACCAAGTTGTACGGTGCTGATAACCAAGTATCCGATATAACAAATGGCGGTATTTGAAAAATAAGACACAGATAGGTTGATCCAAATGGCCGTCTCTATTGTCAATACGAGAATAATCGGCAGCGTCAGCGACCTAAAAGTAATCAAAAGCACCAGGGCAATGCTGATAACGGCAATCCAATTGACCGTTCGCGTATCTGTTTGCACCACTTGCTTCATGTCATAGAGACTGACACTTTCTCCACCGGCATAATACTTATCGCCATAATACTCCTGTGTTTTTTGTTGCACCAGTGCCACAGTATCAAATGCCACATCTCCTTCGGTAGGCGTGTCGGTATTAACAATTAAGCGTGCATAATTTTCAGAATAAAATTGACTTGTGATATCGGAGTCCAAAAAAGTGCTCGGAATTTTTGCATCCACCGTGGTGGCATAAGACATGACGCTCGTGACATGGTCGATTTGTTCCAACTCACGCGCAAGCAACAATTCCTTGGCCGGCTCCCCTTTGGGCACCAGCAGCACAATCGGCGTGGATTGTCCGAATTTTCCGTTGATTTTATTTGCATCGACACCACTGCGCGTTTGCGCGTCAGAGTCCCCCATGCCATAGATAAATGTATTTTGACTTTGTCCCAAAAATACGGGAATCAATATGATCGCCAAAACAATCAATGCCGGAATCTTTAGTCGCAGGATGCCTTTGCCGATATTTTTAAAATCCGGCAAAAAATTTCTGTGATGGGTTTTATCAATATATTTATACAAGAAAAGCGTTAACGCAGGCAAAAAGATCATAACGGAAAGAAAGCTGAAAACAATGCCCTTTACGAGGTTAAATCCCAAGTCTGCTCCAATGCCGAATTTCATAAACGCCAGGGCGATGAATCCGAAAAATGTAGTCGCTGCGCTGGCAAGAATGGAAGGAAAAGATTCTTTCATGGCCATTTGCATTGCCACGTTAACATCATCGGTCTGTTTTCGAAAACGTCCGAAGCTGTGCAATAAAAAGATGGCATAGTCAAGGGATACCGCCATTTGAAGAATAGGGCTGATGGCCTGCGTCATAAAAGATATCTCGCCCATAAAAATGCTGGTTCCCATGTTTAACACGATAGCAATACCGATTGTCACCAAAAACAACAACGGCTCCAACCAGGAACTGGTGGCCAGTATCAACACAATAAGAATCAGCGGAATCAAAATCATAAAGGCTTTGGTTGTCTCGGAAGCGGAATATTTTTGTGCAAAGCCGATATTGGCAGCTTCACCCGTCATGGCGTTGTCATCGCCAATCAATTCGTATACCGACTCCATTACTTTTAGCTCGGCACCCTTTGCAATGGTGATGGAAAAAAGTGCGGTATCATCTCGATAATATTCATTCACCGTATCTGCATCCGCCAATGCCAGGGGTTGCTTGATATCCATGACATCATCCAGCCAAAACACCTCTGTAATACCCTCTATGGCTGCCAATTTCTTTTTATATTCCTGCGCCTGGGCTGTGTCTACCCCGCTTACCATGACGCGGGCGTTGGGCACCGTTTGCGTAAATTCTTTGCCCATAATCTCGATAGCCGCCGTTGATTTTGCCTCATCGGGCAAATAGTCGCCGAGATTATAATTCACTTTTAATTGCATTGCCAAAATCCCGCAAATCGCGGCGAAGACGACAAACAATATGACAACTTTTTTCTTGTGTACAGTGAGTGCTTGCGGTATGTTTTTCACTTGAAAACTCCTTGTTACTAAACAGCGTGTTGATTTTTTGTCACGATAATAGTATACTTACTCTATGTTGAACTTACAACAAACAAATTATTGATTTTTGTATTTTTCTAATCAAATCTATAAAAAATGTTTAATATATAACATTTTAGAAAAAATTTATGGAGCAAAGATATCATGAAGAAAGAAAAAGTGGACCGACGCGTGCAATATACCAAGATGATTTTGCGCCAGAGTCTGATTGAACTGTTGGAAAAAAATCCGATTTCAAAAATCACCATCAAATCTATTTGCGAAAAGGCGGATATTAACCGCACCACCTTCTACGCACATTACACCGACCAATATGACTTGCTGGCTCAAATTAAGCAAGAGTTATTTGATGATGTGAGTGTGTATCTTACCAATTTCACCTTTCACGAAAATGAATCCGAATCTGTGCAGTTGCTGAATAAAATTTTTGAATACATCAAACAAAACAGCAAAATCTGTTCCGTATTGCTCAACGACACCACTGATACGGCCTTTCACGAACAGGTCATGGTCATTGTCCAAAAGCTGTGTATGGAGCAGTTGACAAAAAAATCTTTTAACCAAAATATTATCAATTACATCATCTCTTTTGCCGCCACGGGCAGCATGGGCTTGATTCGAAAATGGCTTGATACAGGCATGAAAGAACCCACCTATACCATGGCAGAGATTATTTTAAAGCTGACAAACCAGGGACTCACGGCTTTTGTATAAAACTGTCCCATATCTGTTTTTTTGTTCATGAAAAGCAACGTATTCAACGTTGCTTTTCATTTTTGGCAAGAATATTTTCTGCAACACGCAGCCCGTCAATGGCGCTGCTGACAATGCCACCCGCATAACCGCTGCCCTCTCCGGCCACGTAGAGCCCCCCAGTGTTGATGCTCTCTGCGTTTTCGTTTCGCAAAATGCGCACCGGTGAAGAAGTTCTGCTTTCCACTGCCGTCAACATTGCCTTTGCACTGTCAAATCCATGCAATTTTTTTCCGAAATCTCTCAAGGCATTTTTTAAGGTTTGCGCAATTTCGTCGGAAAACAAATGATGCAGGTTTACTTCTTTTGTTCCTGCCCCGTAGCTGGGCACCACAGGCAAAAATCCCCGTGTATCCGCATGGTTTAAAAACGCACCCACAGACATGATCGGCGCGGTGTAGTCACCTCCTGCCGCAGCAAAAGCCCTTTGTTCCAATTGCCGCTGAAACACCATGCCTGCCAAGGGACTTTTGTCGACAAAATCCTCTTTTGTCACCGTCACCACCACAGCGCTGTTTGTGTTTTGTGCATTTCTGCCCGAATAGCTCATACCGTTGACACAAACAGTGTCTCTCTCCGTAACACAGGCCACTACAACGCCACCCGGACAATTGCAAAAGGTGTAGGCTCCGCGTCCGGATGCATCTTTGTATTTTAATATATATTCCGCAGCAGGCAAAGGCACTTTGCCGTAATGTTTTTGATAGGTTGACTTGTCAATATCTTGTCGCAGATGCTCAATGCGCACACCCACCGCAAAATTTTTTGCCTCCAGCGCCACTTGCTTTTCAAACAGCAACTGATAAAAGTCTCGTGCACTGTGCCCACCGGCAAAAACCACCGTGTCTGTTTCAATTTCTCTGTCGTCGCATATCACCGCACGCACGTGGCACCGATGTAGTGCAATATCTTTTGCCTTGGTACCAAAACAAATTTCTGCGCCTTGGCGCATCAGATCGTTTGTCATGTTATGAATCACGCGCTGCATGACATCGGTTCCCAAATGGGGACGTTGTTCATAGAGAATACTTGGATCAGCACCATATTGCACCAGCACTTCAAAAATTTCTCTCTGCCGCCTGTCTTTGCTTCGGCTGGTGAGTTTGCCGTCAGAGAATGTACCCGCGCCGCCTTCGCCAAAGCATACATTGCTTTCCACATTGAGCTGCCGCATTTGTAAAAACGCATTGATGTCTTTTTTTCTTTGGTCAATGCGCTGACCCCTTTCGACAATCACAGGCGTTATACCATATTGCATAAATCGATGCGCAGCAAACAACCCCGCCGGACCACATCCGATAATCACAGGATTAAACGCTCGCTTGGGTCTACTCAATTTTACGGCTCCGTCTTCTTGCACTCTGCAGGGTTCTAATTTTTTATGGTAAGGCGCCTTTGTGTAAAATGCAATGCGAAAGGTGTACACATAATAAATATCTTCCTGCTTTCGGCGTAAGTCCAAGGAGCGCTTTAGCAGCTGCAAGTCGGCAATTTCTGTCTTGTCAATATGCAAAATCTCCGCCACTTTTTCAAGTGGGGAGATTTGTTCATATACACTGATTGACACATCGCGCAAGATATAATATTTGTTCATCATCATATCACTGAATCGGCGTTATTTTCAGCACTGCCCGAATCGTCGGCGCATTAATCACCGTGATCATGTTCTCGTCAATGTTGTATGTTGCCGCCAACGAAACATCGGCTGTTTCTTGGCCCGAAAGATTTACAATCGCAGACACATTGCTCACCGTCGAATCTCGAGTAATGATTTCAACTGTATCGGGCTCTGAAGAAATTGCCGTGACAGCATAGCCTTCGGCAGGCTTGCCCTGCACTGTCAAGACCACCTGGGCGGTTTTCTTTTCGCCAAGTAAGATTTCCACATCTACACCGGTTTCGCTGATTGTAATGTCCGTGACTTTTGCACCTTCTTTGGTGTAGGCTGTCAAGGGTTGATGTTGGGTGGTGTCTTGGCCCACTTGACCCAATTCCACCGTCGCTGTCACTCTGTCGATTGTTTTTACAATGCTTTCAGGGCCCATTACCGTAACGTTGCTTGTTGAGGGTTTCAAGGAAAAAACAGATAGGTCGTTTGATACATTTCCTATACTGGTCACCGTTACCGGCATTTCTTTTTCCGTCAGCCGATCCACACTCACTGTGATGTTTGCAGGACCAACCTCTGTTACTTCTACACCATAGGGAAGCCCGCTTACCGTGACAGGCACCACATATTCGCCTGTTCTGCTAATAGCTGATACGTCTGCATGAATGCTGAGATCCTTGGCTGCAATGGTACCCACGGTCAAAACCGGTCCCTTTAGCTTCAGGTTCACGGCATTTTGCTTTTTCAACGCAACCAGCTCTTGCGAAGCCAAAATTTGTTGCCCTTGAATACTGACCGGCAGATTCACCATGTTGCGTGTGACCACCGGGTTTTCTTCATTCAACGCAATCATCCAAAGCAAAATGGAAATAATCAATGCAAATGCAAAATATAGAATTTTATTCTTCTTTTTCTTTTTCATTTTGACGGAACCTCAAAAATCCTTCTATATTTACATTTCCTTCTTCTCCCGCAAGCTCATCCACCAAAAGCTTCTTGAGCGTAGTTGCGTTTAAAAATCTTGATAATCTGCCTTTGACGGCAACCGATACGGTTCCTGTTTCTTCAGAAACAATAATGGTCAGCGCATCGCTGACTTCACTCATGCCCAATCCTGCACGGTGCCGTGTGCCCAGTTCTTTGCGCAGCGTTTTGATTTGTGTCAAGGGCAACAAGCACCCTGCGGCCATGATTTTTCCTTCTTCCAGGTTGATCACTGCCGCACCGTCGTGCAAAGGTGTATAGGGGACAAAAATATTTTCGAGCAATTCTTTGCTCAACGCTGCTTCCATCTTTATGCCCGTGGAAACAATATCGTCCAAATCGGTTTGCCGCTCGATAACAATGAGCGCACCGCGTCTTTCTTTTCCCATATCTGTCGACGCTTGAACGATGGTATCGATCATTTCTTCAAAATTTGCGTCGCTTTTTCTTACCGAAAAGAGATTTCTCATTATGCGATTTTCAAAAATAGAGGTTCGCCCAATGCGTCCCAAAATACGGCGCAATTCGGGTTGAAAAACAACAACAAGTAAAATTAGCCCTGCCGTTAATACATTTTTCAGAATATAGGACAGCGTAATCAATCCAAACCATGAGCTCAGCTGCATCGTCAGCACAATCAACAGCAGCCCTTTTGCCACCTCCGCTGCCTGTGTTCCGCTGACCCAATAGATGATTTTATACACCAAATAGGCAACAATAAGAATATCTATGACGTTTTGGACACTGATCATAGCAAATAATTCTTTTGAGACTGTCAAAAAATCCATCATAGTGCGGAATCATCCTTGATTATTAAAGCTATTTATATCATACAATAAGAAAAAAAAATATGAAAGTGATTAATGTGATTTCAATACTTTTTTTAGGTATTGACCCGTATAGCTCTTCGTGTTTTTCATCACTTCTTCGGGCGTTCCCATAGCAATGACTTGCCCGCCTTTGTCGCCGCCTTCCGGTCCCATGTCGATAATGTAATCGGCACATTTTATCATGTCCAGGTTATGTTCGATAATGATAACCGTGTTACCGCTTTCTTTGAGCCGCTGCAACACCTTAAGCAGTTTGCTCACATCCGCGGCATGCAAGCCCGTTGTGGGCTCATCCAACAAATACAGCGTTTTGCCCGTTGCGCGCTTGCTCAATTCAAAGGCCAGTTTTATGCGCTGTGCCTCGCCGCCCGAGAGCGTTGTAGATGACTGTCCCAACTTGACATAGGAAAGTCCCACATCATTTAAAATCTGCAATCTGTTGCGTATCGAAGGAATGCCTTCAAAAAAATTCAGCGCTTCTTCTGCGGTCATCTCCAACACGTCGGCAATATTTTTTCCTTTATAGCGCACACTCAAAGTTTCTTGGTTATAGCGTTTGCCTTTGCAGACTTCGCATTCCACATAAACATCTGACAAAAAATGCATTTCCACCTTGATAATGCCGTCTCCGCTGCAACTTTCACAGCGGCCACCCTTGACATTGAAAGAAAAATGTCCTTTGCCGAATCCGCGCATTTTTGCCTCATTTGTTGAAGCAAACAAGTTTCTTATATCGTCAAAAACCCCCGTATAGGTTGCGGGGTTGCTCCGCGGGGTTCTGCCAATGGGCGATTGGTCAATTTCGATGACTTTGTCAATGTTGTCCAATCCTTCAATCTTGTCATGTGCGCCGGGCTTTGTATTGCTTTTATACAGCGCTTTTGCGGCACCTTTATATAAAATTTCATTGATCAACGTGCTTTTTCCCGAACCCGATACCCCTGTAACCAAGGTCATCAAGCCCAAAGGAAAGGCAACATCAATGTTCTTTAAGTTGTTTTCACGCGCATTTTTTATTTTGATTTTCAATTTTCCGGGCGCTGTGCGCTGCGCGGGGGCTTCTATTTTTTTTGCACCGCTCAAATATTGCCCTGTGATGGATTTTTTCGTGGCTTTTATCTTTTCTACCGATCCTGCCGCCACCACTTCTCCCCCGTGAATACCTGCTCCCGGCCCAATATCCACGATATAGTCCGCCTCATACATCGTCTCTTCGTCATGCTCTACAACAATGAGCGTATTGTCCAATTCCACCAATTTGCGCAAGGCGTCCAGCAATTTTCGGTTATCGCGCTGGTGCAGTCCAATGCTGGGCTCGTCCAACACATACAACACACCCGTAAGGCCCGAACCGATTTGCGTGGCCAAGCGAATGCGCTGACTTTCCCCACCCGACAAAGATGCCGAAGCGCGAAAAAGCGTCAAATAATCCAATCCCACATTCAGCAAAAAATTCAGTCTCCCTTTGATTTCCGCCAACACCTGATGGGCTATGGCGCTGTCTTTTTCGCTGAGCGTCAGATTTTCAATAAAGTCCAGCCCCTCTGCAATGGATAATTTGGTAAATTCGATAATTCCTTTTCCGCCCACCGTCACATAGCGAGAAGACTCTTTGAGCCTGTCGCCATGGCAAAGCGGACAAGGGGTATAATTCATAAAGGATTGATAATATTTTTTCATGCCGATGCTTTGTGTTTGGTGGTATCTG
Source organism: uncultured Eubacteriaceae bacterium (assembly GCA_937880125.1). Taxonomy (GTDB): domain Bacteria; phylum Bacillota; class Clostridia; order Eubacteriales; family UBA1433; genus UBA1433. The sequence goes on along the minus strand of CALFLU010000086.1, from coordinate 14,720 downwards.
CGTTTGATGGTGGGTATAATGCCTTCGAAAACAGGATTAAACTCACCGGCAAAACTGTTGCTGAAATATTGTACGTTTATTTTTTTATCGCCTGTGCCGTACATCAAAATATCTCGAATTTTTTTATCGAGCTTTTCATAGGGCGTATGAATATCAATGCCGTATTCTTTGACCAAGGCTTCCATATAGAAAAACGCCAGACCGCCTTTTTTAGAAAAATTCCACCCTGCAATGTCAATGGCGCCTTGCGCCAAAGACAGTGTTTTATCCTTTACCACCATGTCTTCGTCCACTTCATAGAGCATGCCCAATCCCGAACATTTTTCGCAAGCGCCAAAGGGCGAGTTAAAAGAAAACACTCTGGGTTCCAGTTTTTCAAGGCTGATATTGCAATCGGGGCAAGCATATTTTTCCGAGTAAACACGCCGTTGCTTTTCGAGGACATCACAAATGACAATGCCGTCCGACAAACGCAGGGCATCTTGCACACTGTCAGCCAGTCGACTCCGAATACTGCTTTTCATTTTTAGTCTGTCCACAACAACTTCTATTGTATGCTTGATGTTTTTATCCAGTTCCGGCACTTCGTTGATGTCATACATCTCACTATCTACCAACACCCTGACATAGCCGCTTTTTTGCAAGCTTGCTATCAGTTTTTTGTGCTGCCCCTTTTGCCCCACGGCAACCGGCGCAAGAATATAAAATGCTTGGCCTTCGTCTAAAGACATAATGTCTTCAATAATCATGTCGATACTTTGCGAGGTAATTTCCTTGCCGCAGGAGGGACAATGCGCAATGCCGATACGCGCATAGAGCAATCTGAGATAATCATAAATTTCCGTCACCGTCCCCACCGTGGAACGGGGATTGCGGTTTGTGGTTTTTTGATCAATGGATATGGCGGGAGAGAGCCCTTCGATGTAGTCCACATCCGGCTTATTCATCTGTCCCAAAAATTGTCTGGCATAGGCAGACAAACTTTCAATATAGCGCCTTTGCCCCTCCGCATAAATGGTATCAAACGCCAAGGAGGTCTTGCCCGAACCAGAGAGCCCCGTAAAGACGACCAATTTATTTTTAGGAATTTTTAAAGATATATTTTTTAAATTATTTTCATTCGCTCCGCGAATTATAATCTGTTTATTCATGCTGTTTTCTTTCTGTTTTCAATAAAATTTTCTCCTTATTATAACACACCTTCGCTTGTTTTATTCAAAGCGCGAAATTTGTTCTTTTGTCACTGCAATTTTTTCTGCAAATTCTTCTTTGCCCGAACAGGCGCAAAGCCCGTAGCCTTCTTGATGAAGCAGATGGACGAACACCTTTTCTTCTTTGATTTTTTCATCGATTTTTTTTAAATCAGTCAAAACGCTGCCACCCTTAAACTTGATATAGGCTTCCTTTTTTGCCCATAATTGTGCGAAGGCTTTTTCACGATTACTTGATGCGAGGATTGCATTTTTTTCTTCTTCCGAACAAACACGTGTCAGCAAGCTGTCACTGACGGGACGTATTTTTTCAATATCAACACCGCATTCAAATTTTGAAACGCCGCAGGCTATGGCCTCTTTGCTGTGACTGATATTAAAATACCACTTGTTGTTTGTGAGATAGGGCTTTTTATTTTTGCCGTACGTCAGCTCTATTTCGTTTATCGATATACCTTGTGCCTTTAATCCGTATGCCAGTAACAAAAAAGATGCCGCATTCACCACTCTGTCCCTAGACAACAGCAATTTCTCTGCCTGCAGCATTCTCGCCCGGGGCATGACTTGCAAAGCTTTTTCTATGATGCCTGTCTCTATTTTTTGCACATCATCCAACACATATACTTTCATATTTATTCCTTTATCCTGTCAAATAAATGCAATTCAAACCACTCAAACTGCCGAAAATGCCCATATAAAAACAACCCGAATTGCTGTTTTCGGATTGTTTTTGTTATGGGAAGAATTATTTTTTCTTTCTGAATTTATAATTGGGGTTCGCTATAAACCTTCCGTCCTCCACAATAAACATATCGTCAACATTGATTCCTTGATCTCGTTTAATATCCATTTCAATTTTTTCTTTTTCTTCATTGCTGGCTGCATTCGTTTTGCGAATATCAATATCGTATTCATAGAGTTGCTGCAAGAACATCTCTTTGCGTTCCTGCAAAGGCACCTCCTCGCTTTCCTTAAACGTCAGCGTATATTTGTCTTCGTTATATTCAAATCCCTCTCCGCCTTTTATCGCACGCAAAATAGCTCTTGTGGAAGGCCGCGCGTTGATTTGACGGGTAATGGCGGGCTGACCCAGTTCTTCTTCCTCCGATTTTTCTCTCTCCTCTTCGCCGGCTTTTGCCAAATCCTGCATAGAAAGCTGTCGTGTTTTAGAGAGCGAAGCGCCATCTTCCTCTTTGGGCTCATCATCTGTCAACGTTTTTGCAACTTCTTCTTCAAACACATCTTCAACAGCAGCTACTTGCTCGTCGGGCAACGCTTGAACAACAGGCGGAGAAAAATATTGTTTCATGATATTTTCCGTGCCGTCTTTTGCAAGTATTTCCTGCGAAGGCACCTCTTCGGGCTGCGGTTTTTCTTCTTGTTCTTCTGTTGGTGCAGGCTGTTGTGCCATATTTTTAATATAATCCTTTAGTGGTGAATTCGTTTTAAACAAATCTATATACATCGCCATTTCATCATCCAAAAACGTAAGCTGCCCCGGCTCAATTTCAACTCCTTCACCCGGGCCTATTTCTGCAATTGTATCAGGCTGCTCCGACTTTCCGTTTTCGTCTACAATGACGGGTGCCTCTTCAACATCCGAAATGGTCACGGGCTTAGGTGTAACAACCGCAGCTTGCACCTTTTGCGCTTCGATCGATTTTTCGGTCTCAACAGCCTGTGGCACAACGGGCGTTTCCGATTTTTTTACTTCGGCCGCTGCTTTATCCGCAACTATCTGCCCGTCAGGTTGCTGTACCGTTGTCTTTTTTTGTTCCGGCAGCCTATCGGGTGTTTTGCGAGGTGATGCATTGTTTTGCAGTGAGACGGTTTTTTCTGCAGCTTCAGGTTCTTTTACTTCGGATATTTCTTCAATCAACCGCGTGATTGCGTTGGTCTCGTGTACACTGCTTTTTTCTTCAAAATTTTGTTGAGGGTTTTCTTCAGGGCTGAAAAATTCACTGATATCCACCAGTTTCACATCTTTGCTGAAAAATTCTTCTTCCCTTTGGCGTTCTTTTTTTGTGCTGAAGGGATTTTCTGCTGTTTTTCCGCGCACAAACATCTTTTGAATTGCCAAAAACAGCCCAACAAATATAATCAAATCCCCAACGCTAATAGCAACGCTGAAGGGATAAAAAGCAGGCATGGGAATGATATCGCCCAATATTTTTAGCTTGGTGCTCGCGCCCATCGATGCACTGATGGCAGACATTTTCTGCAAAAAGACATTGCCGTTTTCTGCCATTCCGGACATGGCCGCAGCATCCGGCGACAACGGCATTTTTCCTCCGTTGATAAAGGTGACGGTGAAGTTCAAAAACACCCCCACCAATAAAATCATAATCTCGGGGCGTTCAATATTGCGAAGCAAAAATCCCAGCAAAAGCAAATAGCTCAGCAGATAGATAAACATCGTATAATTTGCAATGCTCTCGGGCAATTTATTGCCAAAAAATACCAAGCCCAGTTGAACGATCAGGTAGGCAAAGAATAGAGCCTTCAATTTTACATCATATTTTGCAATATGATTGACTTTCCCTTTTCGAATCAGGGCTATGATGATACTGATCAAAATTATTTCAATAATCATGCGCTTTCGTACCTTTTTCGATGAATTCTTGCTTTCTATTTATATTAACATAATTTGTTGAAAAATAAAACTTTCACCGCTCATTTTCTGCAATGTTGCGAATTTTATCTTCCTCTGCAAGGTATCGATAAATATCGTTCACGTTTTCGGCAACAAGCTTTATGGGAATGTCCTTCATCTCGCTTTGCTGCCCATAGCCGTACTTTGCCCAAATAAAATCGATGTGATAGTGTGCGGCGCCCTGTCCGTCGTGGTGCTTGTCGCCAATCATCACACATTGCGCAGCGCTGCAAGCGGTGTTTTTCATCACCTCTGCCAACAGTTCGTTTTTGCCTGCGTTGCTTCCGTCTTCATTGCTGCCCGCAACGTAGTCAAAATAGGAAAGCAGTTTGCTTTCCTGCAACATCAGCAACGCATATTTTCGATATTTCGTCGTTGCCACCGCCAAAATTTTGCTCTGCGCACGCAGTGTTTTGATCAGCTCTTCTATTCCGTTATAAAGGCTGTATTCAAACATACCCTGCTTGGCATAGTAAGCGCGATATTGCCTCACCGCTTCTTGCGCCTTTTGCTCGGGCAACTTATAGAGATGGCGAAAACTGTCAATCAACGACGGACCGATGATGGTGTTTTCATATTGCGGCAAATAGGTAAACCCCATTTCTTTGGCCGCATATTCAAACCCTTTTACAATGCCCGCTTTGGTGTTGGCAAGCGTTCCGTCCAAATCAAATATCACACATTTATAATGGTTCATCATCTGTCTCCGGTCTGTTTTTTGTCTGTTCAATTACTTCTTCTTTTTGCCGTCCAAATTCAAATTGTCATAGACTCTTTCTGTGGCAGGTTTGTTTTGTTCGATTCCAAAGTGGTCTCTGATTTTTCCTTCAATTTCATCGCAGACAGCCGGATTTTCTTCGAGATATTTTTTGATGTTTTCTCGCCCTTGTCCAAGTCGTTCGCCGTTGTAGGAATACCAAGCCCCCGATTTTTCCACAATGCCCGCCTCGCTTGCCACGTCTACAATGTCACCTTCTCTGGAGATGCCTTTTCCGTACATAATGTCAAAATCCGCAGACTTAAAGGGTGGTGCAACTTTATTTTTTACGACTTTGACACGTGTGCGGCTGCCCACCATGTCCGTGCCGTGTTTGATGGTTTCAATACGCCTTACTTCCAGTCGCACGGAGGAATAAAATTTTAAAGCCCTGCCCCCCGGTGTTACTTCGGGATTGCCAAACATAATACCCACTTTTTCGCGCAGCTGGTTAATGAAAATCGCACAGCAATTGCTTTTGCTTACCGCTCCCGCCAACTTGCGCAGCGCCTGAGACATCAGTCTTGCCTGCAAGCCGATGTGCTGGTCTCCCATTTCTCCTTCAATTTCTGCACGGGGCACCAGCGCCGCCACAGAGTCCACGACCACAATGTCCACTGCGCCGCTGCGCACAAGGGCTTCCACAATTTCAAGCGCCTGCTCTCCTGTGTCCGGTTGCGAAACAATTAAGTTGTCAATATCTACACCCAATGCTCTGGCATACACCGGATCCAGGGCATGTTCGGCATCCACAAATGCCGCAATGCCGCCTTGCTTTTGCGCTTCGGCCGCCATGTGCAGTGCCACTGTGGTTTTTCCGGAAGACTCCGGACCATAGACCTCTACAATGCGCCCGCGCGGTACACCGCCTATGCCCAGGGCAATATCCAGTCCGATGGACGATGTGGAGATAGCCTCTACATTCATGCTTGCCGCATTGTCGCCAAGCCGCATAACAGAGCCCTCTCCGAATTGCTTTTCCAAGCTTTTTATCGTCAATTCCAATGCTTTATCTTTTTCCATTCTATTCACCCGCTTCTATTTATTTTCTCTATTTATCGTCTTCTAATATTATTTGCCGAACCATATTCAACGCATAGCCGGTCATGCGCAGTTGGTGTGATCTTCTTCGCGTGGGGTATGTCACTTTCTCGCAAAATACCTTATCTTGATAGGACACGGCTACATAGCACAGTCCCACAGGTTTTTTTTCACTGCCACCCTCCGGTCCGGAAATTCCTGTTACCGCAACGGAAATATCCGCGTCGCTGAGCTTGGCAAGTCCTTGAACCATTTCTCTGGCGGTCTCTTCGCTGACTGCGCCAAACTGATCCAGCGTTTCCTTTTTCACACCCAACACTTTCATTTTTGCTTCGTTGCTGTATGTGACCATGCTGCCGTAAAACACCTTCGACGAGCCGGGCAGTTCGGTAATTGCCGCAGCAATGTTGCCGCCGGTGCAAGATTCTGCAGCGGCCAGCATCATGCCTTTTTCTTCCAACAAATTCAACACCACTTGCGAAAGACTGATATCTTCTGTGGCAAAAATGCCGTCTCCCACACGCTGATAAATAATATCTTCATATTTTTGCAACAACACATCCGCATCTTCTTTGTTGTCCGCATTTGCCGTCACACGCAACAAAATTCCGTTCTCCTTGGCGTAGGTTGCAATGGTGGGATTGCTCTGTTTATCAAATAAATCCAACAGCACATGCTCCAGTGCACTTTCGCCGTAGTTGGTGATCTTATAATATCTCGAATAAAACGTCTTGCCCGATTTTTTCATCAAATAAGGCATCACGCACTCATCAAACATCGGAATCATCTCTCTGGGCGGACCGGGTAGTAATATAATGGCCTTGGTTTTTTCTTCATTTTCGATCAACACGCCGGGGGCAGTGCCGTTTTGATTATAGAGCATTTTCGCCCCTTTGGGAATATCTGCCTGCTTGAGGTTATTGGGCGTCATTCTGTCTTTGAAAATGATTTCCAGATTTTTCATCCATTCTTCATTCACTTCCATTTCAAGGCCCATCACTTCTGCCGCGGTCTCTTTTGTCAAGTCGTCTTGCGTGGGCCCGAGCCCGCCTGTGGCAATGACAATGTCGCTTCGCTCGTAGGCTTCTTCAAAGGCGGCCTTCAGTCGCTTGGGGTTGTCTCCCGTGGTGGTATGATAAAGCAAATTCAGACCTATCTCGCTCAAACTTTTTGAAATGTACTGAGAGTTTGTGTTAATAATGTCTCCCAACAATATCTCCGTTCCCACACAGATAATTTCGCAATTCATATTTTTGCGCTCCTACTTTATACTTATTTTTTTTCGATTTTTATAAAAATACTCCACGCCTGACGCCACAGTCAGCAGCAGCATAAGCCAAATAAATACATCTCCTACCAGGGTGCTTGAAAGACGCAGGCCGATTTCAACATGCAAATAAATCAGCCCGATCATTTGTATGACTGTTTTTAATTTGCCCGATTTTCCCGCCGCCAACACCACACCCTCTGCGGCAACAGCCGCCCGCAGGCCTGTTACGGCAAATTCTCTGAACAAAATGAGAAACACAATCCATAAATTGATGCGACCGATGAGCATAAAACAAAGCAATGCTGCCGTAACCAGCATTTTGTCTGCCAAGGGATCTGCAAATTTGCCGAAGGTGGAAACCAAATTTCGGCTTCTCGCCAAATATCCGTCCAAAAAATCCGTAAAGCTGGCAAGGGCATACACCGCCAACGCATAAAAATAATGTCCGCTGAAATCTGCCAAAAACAGCAAAATATAAATGGGTATCAAAAGAACTCTGAGAAACGTGAGTCTATTGGCTATGTTCATCTTCCTTGCAAACCTCTCCAATCAAATCATAGGTATCCGCTTCGGTAATCAGGCAGTTGTAATATTGTCCGAGCAACAGTTTTTCATCAGAAATAACCATCACGCCGCCGTCAACATCCGGTGCATCACGATAGCTGCGCGCCAGATAAATATTTTCTTCAAGCTTTTCCACCACCAGCACTTGAAGTTTTTTTCCGATAAAGGCGCGGTTGCTTTCAAGGGATATCGACTGTTGTTTTTCCATCAACATCTCTTGCCTGCGTTGTTTTGTCGCCGCAGAAACTTGATGGGGCATTTGTGCCGCAGGAGTGCCCTCTTCTCTGGAATATTGAAACACACCCACTTTATCAAAGGGATATTCTTCAATAAAGTTTACTATTTCACGATACTCCTCTTCCGTCTCGCCCGGAAATCCCACAATAAATGTCGTGCGCAGCGTAATGCCTTGCACGGTATCTCGCAATTTGGTGTAAAGTTGCTCAATTTGCTGTTTGGTTGTGTGTCTGCCCATCTCTTTTAATATTTTGTCGTTTACATGCTGCAGGGGCATATCAATATATTTTTGAACTTTGTCAAGTGTTTTGATGCTGTCGATGATTTCGTCGTCAATGCCTTCCGGGTACGCATACATCAGGCGTATCCACAACAGCTCATCTATTTCGTTGAGAGCATGAAGCAACTTTGCCAGTGCTTTTTCCTGATACAAATCTATGCCATATAGTGTCACATCTTGCGCCACCAACACCAGTTCACGGTATCCTTCTTTTGCCAGCGTCTTTGCTTCCGCAACAATATCTTCCAATGTTCTGCTGCGATAATCACCTCGCAGTTGGGGAATAATACAGTATGTGCAATTGCGCGAACATCCTTCGCTGATTTTTAAATACGCCACCGGTTTTTTTGTTAAGATCGTCCGTTGGTGCGATGCAATCGGCGCATTGATTCCCTCTGTCAAACAAGTCGGGCTACCTGCCTCGATTTGTTTCATGACATTCAGTATCTGCATGTATTGACCCGTTCCCACAAAGCCGTCCACTTCCGCCAACGCCTCGACAAGTTCCTCGCCATAGCGCTGAGCAAGGCATCCTGCAACAATGATTTTGACATCGGGATTCTCTTTTTTTTGCTCTGCCGCCAATAAAATTTCTTCTACGGCTTCTTCTTTTGCCGCCTGAATAAAAGCGCAGGTATTGATGATGATGTAATCCGCTTCTTCGATTTTATGACAAAGAACATGTCCTGCTCCTTGCAAAAGGGCAACCATGCTCTCCGTATCGGTCAAATTTTTTGCACAACCCAAAGATACAAAATAGATTTGTTTATTCATGTTCTTCCTTTGCAATATCTGCTTCGGCCTCATCGGCACCCGCATGGTATTCTTCATAGCTCATAAGCACATTGCGCGGTCGGCTGCCGTCAGCGGGTGAGACAATTCCCCTCTCCTCCATCTCATCGATCATTCTGCCGGCACGGGCATAGCCAATGCGCAGCTTTCTTTGAATCATAGAAGTAGAGATTTGACCTCGCTCCATGGCCAAATTGACCGCCTCGTCAAACAGCTCGTCTTCAAAGTCGGAAGCGCTTGCCTTGGGCGTTGTGATTTTTTCTATAATTTCTTCGTTGTAGGCTTGATTGCTGTGTTTTTTAATATAATCCACTACGCGTTCCACTTCACGCTGACTGATAAAAGCGCATTGAGCACGCTGGGGTTGGTTTGTTCCCGCAGGATAATAGAGCATATCGCCGTTACCCATTAATTTTTCGGCGCCTCCCATATCTAAAACGGTTCTGGAGTCCACCTGTGAAGCGACCATAAACGACAGACGCGAAGGAATGTTTGCCTTGATTAAGCCGGTAATAACATCCACCGATGGGCGCTGCGTAGCCAAAACCAGATGAATACCCGCTGCACGCGCCAACTGCGCCAGGCGGCAAATGGCACTTTCCACTTGCTGGGGCGCAACCATCATCAAATCTGCCAATTCGTCGATAATCACAACAATGAGGGGCATTTTTTCTGTGTTTTCCGCCTCGGCTTTGTCGTTGTAACTGCTGATATCCCTCACTTTGGTATCGGCAAATTTTTGATACCGTTCCATCATTTCATTCACAGCCCAGTTCAACGCACTCGCCGCCTGCTTGGGATCAGTCACCACCGGAATCAACAAATGCGGAATTCCGTTATACATATTCAGCTCAACCATCTTCGGGTCAACCAAAATCAACCGCACATCTTTTGGGGAACTGCGATAGATAATCGATGCCAAAATCGCGTTAATGCACACACTTTTGCCCGATCCCGTGGCACCGGCTATCAAAATATGCGGCATTTTTCGCAAGTCGCACATGAGGTTTTGACCGGAAAGGTCTTTACCCAGGCCAATGGCAATGGGGGATTTGTGTTCTTTAAACTCCTTGGAAGAAAGCACTTGATGAATGTGCACCGTTGCAATGTTTTTGTTGGGCACTTCAATACCCACCGCACTTTTCCCGGGAATGGGCGCCTCAATGCGCACCCGAGGTGCTGCCAGTGTGAGCGCAATGTCATCGGACAAATTGACAATTTTGTTCACACGAATCCCTGCCTGCGGCTCCAACTCATAACGCGTCACCGTGGGTCCCACCGAGATACCTACCAATTTGGCGGTAATGCCAAAGCTTTGCAGTGTGCTTTGCAGTTTTTCCGCATTGTGCAGTGTCTCTTGCCGTGTGACATCGCCCTTTGTTTCTGTATCATCCAACAGCGACAGCGGCGGAAAAACGTATTGGTCGCTCGCCGCACGAATACGCATAGCCTCTTCGGGCTCTTCTTTTTTGGGTTGCTTGTCTTGCTTTTTTTCGCCGTCCTTGTTCATTTCTATTTTTATCAATTCCGCATCTTTATGTTTTGATGCGTTTTTAGCTTCAATGGCCGCATTCATAAAGCCGTCACGCACTTGCTGTATATCGGCTTTTTCGGTTTCTTCGGGACTGTTTTCCATTTGGGATATCCACTTTTCGACTTTTGCCAAATGCTTTTGTCCGCCTGCGGTTTCTTTGCGTTTTGCCTCTTCTTTCAAAATATTGTTGACGCCGACTTTGTCTTTATTTTTCGCGGTCTTTTTGTCGCGGGTATCATACATCATTTGTCCGATACTCTTGCGAAACAAAAGCAGCAGCATAATCAGCGAAACAAAGGCAATGAAAATATATGTTCCCGTATCCGACAGCAACTGCACCAACGCCCTTGACAGCACAATACCGAATATGCCGCCGGCGTTGCCGGGCTGTGCACCCATGGCAATGCCCCATGCGTTTTTCAAAAAAGGTTCCGCAATGCCCAAAACGGTTTTAACATGCAAAATCATGCAAAAATTAATGAGAAATATAAACAACAGAAAGATTTTTTTATTCATACGCAGCGGCCGATAGCGCACAATGATATAAATTCCGCACACAATCAGCGAAAACATCATGCCATAGATGCCGACATCGCCAAATAAGATTTGCCCCGCCTTGTTATAGATATTGCCGACAATGCCCGCATTTTCGGCAAACAGTGTATAAATACCGATAACACCCAAAAAAAGCAATACCATCCCCACGGCTTCATTGAACAATCGTTCTTTTTGAAGTCGCTTTTTGATGGTCTCCTGCCTTTTAGTCTGTCTCGTCGATGCCAACGGTTTCTTCACCTCTGTGTTTTATGCTTTAAAAAATATTTCCTTTATCAACACAGCTGCGCCCACGGCCCAGCAATAATATGCAAAATACTTCAATCGGTCTTTCTTTACCACCAACACCAGCAGCCGAATTGCCAAATAGCCCGCAACCACGGCGGTAAAAAAGCCCACAGCCAAGGTGCCCGTCGATACCCCGCTGCTACTTAGGCCGGCAATGTCTTTCAACTTCAGCAATGTCGCACCAAGCACGGCGGGCAGAGAAAGCAAAAAACTGAATTCTACGGCATCTTCTTTTTTTAGACCGCGAAACAGCCCGCCCACCATGGTCGTTCCCGAACGCGAGATACCGGGAATCAGTGCAAAGGCCTGAAACAAACCCACGATCAACGCATTTTTAAACCCCAGTTTTTCGATCGGCTTGATGTTGTTTTTACCCATTCTTTCGCCGATGGTCAGCAACACGCCCGTAACGAGCAACATTAGGGCCACAACAATGACGCTGCCGAATATTTTCTCGATACCATCTCCCAACAATATGCCCACAATGCCTGCGGGAATGGATGCCACAAACAAAAACACCACATACAATCTGTATTTGTCTTTGCGAATCATCAAACTTTTCTCTTTAAACAAGTCCGAAATCATACCGAAAAACGCTTTAACAATGGCAATGACACTTTTTCGGTAAGCTAAAAATACCGCTATCAACGAGCCGGCATGGAGCATCACCGTAAAAGCCAATGCTCCTTCCTCTAATCCCATATAGGTTTGCAAAATCGCTAAGTGACCGGAGCTGGAAACAGGCAAAAATTCTGTAAGACCTTGCACCAGCCCTAATAGAAATGCTTCAAACATCGTCATAAAAACCCCTTATAAAACTGCTCAAATTGAAGCGAAAACTTCTCTGCAATTTTCTGTTAAAATGTTGAATTTCAACTTTTATCCGATTGTTAATTGTAACATAAAGCGATTGAAAATACAAACCTTTCACCGGTTGAGACAAAAATGTTGATCGAAATTTTTCGCGCAACAAAAAAGCTGCCCCATGCACATCAGGGCAGCTTGCATTCGGCCTTTAAAAGATTCTTTCATGCAAAATTTTAACCGCTTTTTTCTCGTCCTCCGTATTAATCAACAAGCCCACCGTGGTGTAGGAGTCCGTGGAGCGCAACACCCGCACATCCGCACTGTTCAGTGCACTCATAATCTTTGCAATGATGCCGGGCATATTGGCAATGCGAGAACCCACGATGGTTATTTTGCTGCAGCCTTCCGTCACTTCATAGGCCAGGCCAATGCTTTTGAGCACCTCTTCGGTGCGTGCTTTTTCACTCTGTTCCACGACAAAGATGCTTTCATCAATAAAGATACTGATCATATCTATGCTGATGTGATTTTTTGCCAGTTCGTCAAAGACACGCTCATAGCCCGGTCCGCTCTTGACCAAAAATTGCACCAATTTATCCTTCGATGTAATTGCCGTAAACACTTTGTCATTGTCCCAGGATTTGTTGATTTTTGAAATGAGCGTGCCGCTGCCGTGCCCTTCGCGTTCTACATTCAAAATCGTCACAGGCACGTTGCCCTTTTGGGCATATTCCACTGCGCGGGGGTGAAGCACCTTTGCGCCAAATTCGGCCAGCTGAAAAATTTCGTCATAGTCAATTTTGTCAATGACGTGTGCGCTGTCCACCAATTTGGGATCCGCAGTCATCACGCCATCCACATCGGTATAAATTTCCACGCTCACCGCGTTCAAAAAAACGCCCAGCGCCGTTGCCGTAATGTCGCTGCCGCCTCTGCCCAATGTGGTAATTTCGTTTTCTTCTCCCAAACCCTGAAAGCCCGCAACGACAGGGATAATGCCTTTTTCAAGCAATCCTTGAATCACCGTCGTGTCAATATCCACAATATCGCTGTTGCCGAAAATGCCGTTGGTCTTAATGCCTGCTTGCCAACCCGTAAGCGGCACGGCATAATAATCTTTTAAATTAATTTCTTCCGCAACCACAACACAGGAAATAATTTCTCCACAAGATATGAGCAAATCCTTATTCCTCTGATTGCTTCTGGCAGGCTCAGGCAGCAATTGCAGCAACGAATCCGTTGCATAAGGCTCTCCTCTTCTGCCCATTGCCGACACCACAATAATCGGACTGAGTCCCCTTTGCTTTGCGTCAATCGCATTTTTTACGATTTTTTCCCTCAGTTCATGCTTGTTTACACTGGTTCCACCATATTTTTGAACCACAATTTCCATGTAACAACACTTCCTTCTGCTCCGGCTTTATTTCATCTATTTTCCCGAAGAACCAAATCCGCCTTCATCGCGGATTGTTTCTTCCAATCTGTCGGTTAGTTCAAACTCCGCTTCGATAAATTTAGTAAAAACCATCTGTGCAATGCGCTGCCCTTTTTGAATGGCATAGGGCTCTTGCTTGCACGTGGTCATAATTACTTTAATTTCACCGCGATAATCGCTGTCAATGGTGCCAATGCCGTTGACCAGCATCACACCATATCGCAGTGCCAGCCCGCTGCGCCCGCGGATTTGCGCTTCACAGCCTTTTGGCAACTGCACATAAATACCCGTAGACACCAGACTCACCACACCGTTGCGTAAAATGCAGTCTTCGGCCGCATAAAGATCCACCCCTGCGGCTCCGTCGGATTCATACTTCGGCAACGGATTATCCGAACGATTGATGATTTTAATCGTCATTTTCTCCATATTCTTGCTCGCTGCACCGTTATATTGTCCGTTTTTTAGCGACGGTTATATCCGCCTCTGCCACGGTCCCCGCCTCTGCCGCCACTGTTGTTATTGCGCGGTCGCTCGGGTCGTTCCACATAGCCTTCCGGTTTGGGCAGCAAATCTTTTCTCGACAAGTTGATGCGCCCTCTGCTGTCAATTTCACTGACTTTGACTTTGATGATGTCGCCGACTTGCACCACGTCCGTCACGTTTTTCACGTGTTCATGGGCCAACTTCGAAATATGCACCATTCCTTCTTTGCCCGGCAAAAGTTCTACAAAGGCGCCGATTTCAATAATGCGAACAACTTTTCCTTCGTAAACTTCACCCACTTCAACTTCTTTGATAATGGCTTCAATCATGCCTTTTGCCTTTTCGGCATTGTCCAAATCCGGTGAAGCAATATAGGCTTTTCCGTCATCCATAATATCTATTTTTACACCGGTTGCTTCAATGATTTTGTTGATCATCTTGCCACCCGGTCCAATGACTTCGCCGATTTTTTCGGAAGGAATCTGCAGACTCAACATGCGCGGTGCATAGGGGCTCATCTCTTCTCTCGGCTCACGGATGACCTCAGCCATTTTGTCTAGGATAAACAGTCTGCCCTTGCGTGCCTGCTCCAGCGCCTCTTTCAGCACAGCTTCATCAATTCCGTGTACCTTGATATCCATTTGAATGGCGGTAATGCCGTCTTTGGTTCCCGCTACTTTAAAGTCCATGTCGCCGTTGTGATCTTCCACACCCTGAATATCCGACAAAATGCTGATGCTGTCGTCTTCTTTAATCAGCCCCATGGCAATGCCTGCCACCGGCGCTTTGATGGGCACACCCGCATCCATC
>CALFLU010000085.1 GCA_937880125.1 uncultured Eubacteriaceae bacterium | reverse complement strand
GAGATTTCCGGTAACCAAAGGAGTCTGTTATTTTTCCTTTGAGGGGCCATAAATCAGGTATATGGGCAAGATAGTCCAGCTGCTTTTGCACGTCACTTTTCAATTCTGCCAATTTCAAAGATTGGAGCTCTGCCCGTTCCTCAATAAAAGACAAATGACCATGCAGTTCATCAAAAAAGTCTGACTCACCACCGCGGGAACTCAAGTTGTTAACTTCTCTTCGTACAGGAAGCACAGGTTGAGCTTCCCCCCGGTTTTCCTCCTCAAGCCCTACCAAAGCTCTAACTTCTTTATTTAGTACATCTACAGATTGAAGCTTTTCTTCCATCTCTCTGGTTTTGGCTTGCAAAGAAGCAATTTCTTTAGCCTGCTTTTGGTTTTCTTCACGTATAAATCCTAAATGGTTAACTTCATCTTTTAAACAAAAAAAGTTAATTGCAAAATAAACACGTAAATAAAAAAGCCATTGACCAAAGTCGGTGGTTTTTTTATTTGTCATTTGTGATGGTGAAAAAATAGGCAGAGAGGGAAACGGTGTCTCATCATCGGTTTTGGGGCAAAGTAAAGGAAGGTACGAAGAGAACGGACTTAAATCAGTGCAAATAAAAAATGCCTTCAGCGAAAGCATTTTAGGCGATATGGGACAAAAGATTATTTTTCCAGCTTCTTTTCTCGCAATGTGTGAAGATGAACGGTGCCTCTCTTTAAGGGCAGCCCTGTTTTTTGCAGCAACAGTTGTATAAATTGGTCGGAATTTTTGTAATAAAGCGGAAAATATCGGCGTGATTCCGGGGGATAGAGAGTTCCTGTGCCAAAATAACGCCCTTCATATTCCGCAGCAAATTCTACTTTTGCCGCATCCACTTGCAGCACAGGCAGCCCTGAGCGAATGTCTGTCAGCAGTGTCAGATCGGTGATGGAAGAATAGCCGATGCTTTGTGAAGCGCCCGTTCTGATCATGGCGTTGGGGGCATAGACGAGTTTAAATCTTTTTTTGTAACATACCAAGAAATCCAAGCGCTTATACATCCATCGGGAATCACGATGAACCCAGCGAATGATGGCAAAAAGACCTACCCACAGGGCGACGGATACCGTTAAAATAAATACTCCGAAAAGGATATTTGTCCTTGTCATGCCTTGAAGGACGAGGTTGGCATAGACCACATAGGTGGCAAAGAGGATGCCTAAAACAACAAGCGGGGTGTATAAAAAATCAAAGGGATAGCGAGTGTGCCATAGATAGCGTCTGCGCAAAAAGAAGCGTGGCTTAAAGGTTACGGGCTTGTCGTCGGTGTTGTTCATGTCATGCTCCTTCTGTGTATGCGCCCGAAAGATAGGGCAAAATAATTCGGTGAGATTGCTTAAACTCACCGAAAAGAGGAATATTTCTTTAAGTAGTGCGCAGATTCACTGCAAAACCAAGGCGTTTTGGGTCAGAGGTGCTGTTTCTGCGCAGAATAATCATCCGCTTAATTTTTATTCGGTGGTGTAGCGTTTTTTGAGTTCGTTCAAAACCAGTTTCGGATCCACACCTTGTTCGGTAAGCATCACAAGTAAGTGATAGATTAAATCGGAGGTTTCATAGACAATTTCGTCGGGGGCGTTGTTTTTTGCCGCAATAATGACTTCGGCATTTTCTTCACCGACTTTTTTCAAAATTTTGTCAATGCCTTTTTCAAAGAGGTAGGTGGTATAAGCACCTTGCTTGGGGTTGTTTTTTCGATCGGTGATGCGCTCATGCAAGGCGGTGAGAATATTAAAACTTGCAACGTCCATTTCGTCATTGACATACATGTCATGAAAAAAGCAGCTGGTGTTGTTGGTGTGACAGGTGGGACCCATGGCCACGGCTTGCACCAGCAGGCAGTCATGATCGCAGTCTGCATGCACGGACACTGTTTTAAGATAATTACCCGAAGTCTCGCCTTTATTCCACAGGGTTTGTCGGCTGCGCGAATAAAACCACACCGTTTTGGTGCTCAAAGTTTTTTCCAGCGCCTCGGCATTCATATAGCCCATCATCAGCACTTGCAGCGTGTTGGCATCCTGCACAATGGCAGGGAGCAGTCCGTGGTGGTTATAGTTTAATTGTTGAAAATCATAGTCCATAAAGGGTCACATCCTAACTTGTATATTTCTTTTTTGCAAATATTCTTTTAATGCCATAATGTCGATTTCTTCGTAGTGAAAAACGCTGGCCGCCAGTGCCGCATCGGCCTTGCCGTTGACAAAGGCTTCCAAAAAATGCTCCATTTTGCCGGCGCCGCCCGAGGCAATGACGGGAATAGAGAGCACTTTGTTGAGTGTGTTCAACAGTTCAATGTCATAGCCTTCCTTGACACCGTCTGTGTCCATGGAATTCATGCAAATCTCGCCGGCACCCAACTGTTGACCATAAAGCGCCCACTTCACGGCATCTTGATGGGTGTTTTGTCGACCGCCCTTTACATAGACCTCCCAAATGCCTTCTTCGTTTCGCGCGGCATCAATGGACAAAACCACGCATTGGCTGCCGAAACGCTTTGCCGCGTCTTCAATGAGCTGAGGGTTTGCCACTGCCGCGGAATTGACCGATACCTTGTCGGCACCCGCCAAAAGAACGGCGCGAAAGTCTTCCACACTGCGAATGCCGCCGCCGATGGCAAAGGGAATATCCACCTCTTTGGCAACATTTTCCACGATATTTAAAAAGATGCCGCGCTCTTCGTGAGAAGCGGTGATATCATAAAAAACCAGTTCGTCGGCACCTTCGGCAGAGTAACGCTTCGCCAAGCGCACGGGATCGTCCACATCTTTTATATTTTTAAAGTTTTTTCCTTTAACCACTCTGCCGTGGTCTACATCCAGGCAGGGGATAATTCGTTTTGCAAGCATAATATCAGTTCACTTTCTCGTTGGATTGAATATATGATAATACTTCCGATAGGGTCAATTGATTTTCGTAAAGGGCTTTGCCGATAATGGCGCCATAGACGTTCATTGCCAGCAAGGCCTTAATATCGTTCATTGTGCAAACGCCGCCCGAGGCAATGATGTCAATGGAATAAGTTTGCATCAATCGCTCCATGAGTGCCAGGTTTGTGCCTTGCATCATGCCGTCTTTGGCAATATCGGTGACGATGAGTGCGGATAAAAGCGAACTGTCGATTTCGCTTAAAAAACTGTCTATGGTGTAAGGTGTTTTTTCTTTCCAGCCGTTGATGTAGATATAGTCTTCGAAAATATCAAGACCCAATGCGATTTTTGCGGGAAAAGCCTGCAGTGCAGAGAGAAAAAAATCCCTGTTTTTAATGGCATTGGTGCCGATAATGACACGGCTGATGCCTGCAGAAAGATAGGTATGAATAATATCTAAGTCTCGAATGCCGCCGCCCACTTGTATTTTGAGATCGGTTTTTTTGGCGATTTCTATGATGGTC
>CALFLU010000084.1 GCA_937880125.1 uncultured Eubacteriaceae bacterium | reverse complement strand
ACCCCATTAATAAGGATGGCAGCAGGGGAGAGAGAAGCCGCAAAACGGAAAAATTTTACAATTTTCTCAAGAAACGCGTGGGTATTGAAACGGCGTTTTTTGATGAGCGACTTACCACGGCGGCAGCCGAGCGTGTGCTGATAGCAGGCGATGTTTCGCGCAAAAAGCGAAAAGATGTCATAGACAAATTGGCGGCACAGCAAATATTGTATACGTACATGGACTATACAAAAAGGAGAAAGTAAATGGAAGAAAATAATATTATTGTATTATTGAACGAAGAAGGCGGAGAAGAAGAATTTGAAGTCATTGAGCTCATCACCATTGACGAGACAGAATACGTTATTGCGCAACCGGTGGATGACAGCGAATATGACATCATTTTCCGCATTGACGAAGAAGACGGCGAAGAAGTGCTTAGCGTAGTGGATGATGACGACGAAATTGAAATGGTATCACAGTTTTACTACGAAGACTTTGACGGGGAAGGAAATGAATCTTAATGGCAAGGGTTAGTACAAGAAATGCGCCGATGCTCAAGGTGATCCCCTTGGGGGGCTTGGGAGAAATCGGCAAAAATATGACAGTATTGGAATATGAAAACGAAATTTTAATTGTGGATTGCGGCATGTCGTTTCCGGACGATGACATGTTTGGTATTGATGCCGTAATACCCGATTTTAACTATGTGTTGGACAAAAATAAAACGGTGCGCGCTGTGGTCATCACCCACGGACACGAAGACCACATTGGGGCGCTGTCGTTTTTGCTGGACAAAATTGATGTGCCGGTCTATGGCACAAAGCTGTCGCTGGGGCTGATTCAGCGAAAATTAGACGAAAAAATGATGGATAAGGCGCGGTTTATGCGTCAAGTGACCATCGGTGAAGTTATAAAGCTGGGGCGCTTTGAGGTGGAATTTATTCGCAACAACCACTCCATTGCCGACAGCTGTTCACTGTTTATTAAATGTGCGGGGCTCAAAATCGTGCATACGGGGGATTTTAAAATCGACTATACGCCGGTGGACGGCGAAGTCATTGACTTGCAGCGGCTGGCAGAGATAGGCGGCGGTATCGACTTGCTGCTTTCGGACAGCACCAACGCCGAATGTCCGGGCAACACCCCCAGCGAAAAAAAGGTGGGCAACACGCTTTTGGAGCTGTTTCGCGGGTGCAAAAGCCGTATTATTGTGACGTCGTTTGCTTCGAACATTCATCGTTCGCAACAGATTTTTAATGCGGCGGCGGCAAACAATCGCAAAGTGGCTCTGTCGGGGCGCAGCATGCTTAACATCGTCAAAGTGGCGCAAGAACTGGGGTATTTGAAAATTCCCGAAGACGTGCTGATTGACATCAAGGATGTAAAAAATTACAAAGATAACAAAATTGTCATTCTCACCACGGGCTCCCAGGGTGAGCCCATGTCGGCGCTGACACGCATGGCGGCGGGCGAGCACAGACAGATACAAATCAAAAACGGTGATGTGGTCATCATGAGTGCAAACCCCATACCCGGCAATGAAAAAATGATCATTGACGTGGTCAACAAGCTCTTTGGCTTGGGGGCGCAGGTGCTCTATTCCAAAAATACCGAAAACGTCCATGCTTCGGGCCATGCCAGTCAAGAAGAGCTGAAGCTCATTTTTTCACTGCTCAAACCCAAGTATTTTGTGCCTGTGCACGGAGAAGTGAAAATGCTCATCAAGCATGCCGAAATTGCCAAAGAAATGGGCGTGCGTGCCTCCAACGTGTTTTTGATGCAAAACGGCGACGTGCTTGAAATCAACAAGCGTGAGGCAAAATGCGAAAACTCCATCGGTGCGGGGATTACCCTCGTGGACGGACTGGGTGTGGGCGATGTCGGCAACATCGTGCTCAAAGAGCGAAAGGCGCTGAGCCAATTCGGTATTTTGATGATTGCTGTTGCCATGGACAAAAACAAACTCATCAGCGGGCCGGACATTATCAGCCGCGGATTTGTGTATATGCGCGAATCTTCGGATTTAATTAATAAAACGGCGCAGATTGCCAAGGGCGTGATTTTGCAATGTGAAAAAGACGGCATCAGAGACTGGGTGGAAATTAAAACGAAGTTGAAAAGTCAGGTAGGCGACTATTTGTATGAACAAACAGGGCGCAATCCGATTATATTACCGATTATTATGAGCGCTGTATCTGCAGGCGGACAAGCTGCTGCAGGGCAGGCCATGAGCAGAGGAGAGGTCAGAAATGTACGTGTACGATAAAGCAAACGAACTGGCGCGGGCCATCAAAGACAGCAGCGAATATAAGGCAATGCAAGAAGCCAAAGAAGCTGTTGCACAAAAGGACGAATATATGGATATGGTCAAAGAATTTATGAAGGCGCAAATCAATATTCAGACCATGACCATGATGGGCAGAGAAGTGGATGAAGGCACAAAAGAAGCCTTTAATGCGCTGTATACCACGGTGATGAACGTGGAAGCTTGCCGAAAGTATCTTGAAGCGCAAAATGTTTTCGGACGCATGATTCAAGATATTTACCAGATTATCGGGGATGCGGGCGACATTATGAATGAACTTTTTCAGGATATGATGGGTGGACAAAACTAAAAAAAAGCCGGGAGACCGGTTTTTTTTATTGAGATTTATTTCCTTTGCCATGCTGGCCAAAGGATCGATACACCCTTGGTAAAGTTGGACGCAAAGTGAATCCTGCTGCGTGGGCAGCAACTGCCTATGCAGGTGTGCTTTATGGCATGTGTGCTATTCCCATTGTTTTGTGAAGATAGCTTATGCAGGGGAGATGATGGGAGAAAGGCGGTTATTCCATTAAGCATTATCCAAAAGAGCAAACCGATTTTTCAACACAGATACGCATGAAAACACACAAGTCAAAATAAGAAAAACGGCATGACAAAGGCGCTTGCAATGCAAGCGCCTTTGTTTTTAGTTGATTTAAAGAAAACTATCGGTCGCTTTCCTTTTGCAAAATCATTTCAATGATGCCAACATAGTCCAAAATGCGATCGTGGGCACTTTCGCTGAGGCTCCTTTTGAGGTTGCCCGCTTTTTTATTGATATCTTCAATGGCAATGAGAATATCTTTGTTGTGGCGTATGAGGGCGGCTGCAGACTGTGGTTGCGGCTGCGGTGCCTTTTGTGCCAAGACCAATTCGTCCTTGGTGGGTAGAGGCTCAATATCCCAGCTGCCTATCACTTCTTTATCCAAAGACAAATCCATAATATCGCCATAGGTGGCAATGAGTGTTCGGATATTGAATTTTTTCTTGATTTCGCCGGCCAAATTGACCAGAGCATCTTCTTCGCCGTGCACGAGGACAATTTTTTTGGGTTTGCTCTGCATCGTGGCAATGACGTTGAGCAGTCCGTTTAAGTCAGCGTGCCCCGAATAGGCGTCAATGTCGTGTATCGTGGCATTGACGGCAACGTCTTCGCCAAAGAGTTTGACGGTTTTGGCACCTTCCAGCAGCATACGGCCAAGGCTGCCCTGGGCTTGGTAGCCCACAAAGACCACGGAAGAATTTTTGCGCCACAGATTGTTTTTTAAGTGATGGCGAATGCGTCCCGCATCACACATGCCGCTGGCGGAGATGATGATTTTGGGCTCGTTGTCAAAGTTAATGGCAATGGATTCTTCGGTGGTGGAGCTGTATTTGAGTCCCACAAACATCAGCGGGTCGTCGCCGTCGCGCAGCAGCGCTTTGGTGTCGGCATCGGAGAGATGGTAGTGGTTTTTAAAAATTTCGGTTGCACTGATTGCAAGCGGGCTGTCGACATACACGGGCACATCGGCAAACTCGGCAAGCATTTGGTTTTCTTTGTAATAGTTGATTTCATAGAGCATTTCCTGGGTGCGTCCCACGGCAAAGGAGGGAATAACCACATTGCCGCCGCGGCGCAGTGTCTGCAAAATAATATCCAATAACTGCGTGCGATAGGTTTGAAGGTCGTCATGGTAGCGGTTGCCGTAGGTGGACTCCAATATCAGATAATCTGCCGACTGCAGCAGGGAAGGGTCGGGTAAAATAGGCTGGTTGTAGTTGCCCACGTCTCCGGAAAAAACGTATTTGGTTTCCGTGCCGTTTTCCGTGACAAATATTTCGGCAAAGCCGCTGCCCAGCATGTGGCCGGAACCTATAAAATTGACGCTGATGTCGGGGGTGATTTCGATTTTTTTGCCGAAAATCACGGGAGAAAACAGCTTGAGCACCTCTTCGGCATCTTCCGTGGTATACAAAGCTTCCACGGCGGGCTCGCCCTTGCGCATTTTTTTGCGCGTTGCCCACTGCGCCTCCATTTCCTGAATGTGCGCGCTGTCCTTGAGCATAATATTGCACAAGTCGCTGGTGGCCTTGGTGGCGATGATTTTACCCGCAAAGCCTTCTTTCATGAGCTTAGGCAGACGGCCCGAGTGATCGATGTGGGCATGGGTGAGCACCACGGCATCAATCTTGGGCACATCAAAGGCAAAGGGCTGATAGTTTACCTCGTCCATGGCTTTGCCACCCTGAAACATGCCGCAATCCACTAAAATGGCGGAATGCTCGGTTTCAAGCAAAAACAAAGAGCCGGTGACGGTTTTGGCAGCGCCGAAAAAAGAAAGTTTCATGTAGTTCCTCCTCTAGGGTCGAGTATTGGAATGAGTCGTTTTTTTATTGGATAATGCGCGCTGTTTTGCGCTGAGCTTTACTTTTATAAAATTGTAGGCTGTAATGACAAATACAACGAAGATTCCCGCCATGACCGATATAAAGGACGGCCTTTCGCCAATGACAATCAGTGCCCAAACAGGGTTGAGAATAGGCTCGATGGCCGTGATGACAGATGCGCTGACGGCAGTGGTTTTTTGGATGCCTCGTGAAAAAAGAATGTAGGCAAGGCCCAGTTGCACCACGCCCAAAAACAACACGGCAAGTGCAGAGGATAATGTAACAGAAAAACTGCTGTCAAAAATCACAAAGGGAATCAGCAGCAAATTAAACAAATAGCCCGTGTAGTAGATGTCGGCGGGTTTGGCGTCTTTGCCTGAGCTGATGAAAAGCACCGTGGCAAAAGACACCCCGGAAAGCAGTCCCATGATGTTGCCCAACATGCTGCCGGCGTTCATGGAGTCGATAAAAAAGACGACAATGCCCAAAATGGTCAGTGTCACGGCAATTAAATCAATGCGTTCAGGGCGAATGTGACGTACAAACACGCCAAGCAAAATCACATAGACGGGTGCGGTATATTGCAGCACGATGGCATTGGCCGAAGTGGTGTATTTGTTTGCAATAATAAAAAAGAATGTTGTAAAAAACAAGGCAACGCCACCCAATAGAGTGGTTTTGGTTAAGTGTACCTTGATACTTTTGCGATAAAAAATGAATACGACGGCAGCAATCAGACCGCGTATGCAGGCGAGACTGATAGGACTCCAGGGAATGAGTTTAATGAAGGCACCGCCAAAAGACCACAAAATAGCGGCGGAAAACACATAGAGATTGCCTTTGGATTGTTGATTTTGCATGCTATATCATCCTTGGGAAGATGTCGTAATAATTTGCGTGGTTTTCACAACAAGTTTATCATACCATAAAAAGGAAAAAAATCCTATGAAGAAAATCTGACTATTTTTTCAGAGAAAGAATTGTTTTCTTTTAACAAAACAGGACGAATAGAAAGGCGGGTAAAATCACAATCATTGAAAGAACGAGAGGTGTTTATCAAAAAGATTAAGAGGATAGAAAAATGAGACAGAAGAGAACAAGTCGCGGAAATGAAAAGATGTTCTTCTTTGGCAGCAAAGAAAAATTAATGAAGATAGTTTTAGTTTGCGCATAGAAGTTCGTCCAGAATAAAAAGCTTTTCGCGGTGCGAAAAGCGGGCAGGGGAACCTGCGCGGCAAAGGATTAGATATACTTACCGGCTTCGCGCAGGCTGAGGGAAGAAAGGGAGGATTGATGTCGGGCTAAGAAGGCACGCACCCAATCGGGGTTGGTTTTGCTGTATTCGCGCAGGCTCCAGCCGATGGCCTTATTGATGAAAAATTCGCCGCTGCCCAGGTTGTTGATGATGACTTCTTCCAACAGCTGTGTGTCGGTGTTTTCTTTGTATTTTTGCTGAAAATTGATGGAGACGCGGCGAAGCCAGAGATTGCCATTCTTTGACCAAGTCAGTACGGTGTGTTTGAGATGCGGGTATTTTGACGCCAAGGTGCCCACCACTTCGTCCAGGCCGTCCACGGTATCCCACCAGGATTTGCGCGTAATGTATTCGGCGATGCGGGTCAGGTCGTCCTCGCTTAGCCGCTGTTGGTGCAGCAACAAGTAGTCCACGGCAATGTACTGGGCTTCGCGGTAGTCTTTGTTCCAGCAGTTTTCGACAAAATCCCAGTCCACCGCCTGCTGCTTGGAAGCCTTGAGGTAGGGTTTTGTAAGCGCGGCGCGGACGGGCTTTTTGATACCGAGAAAAGGAAATCGGTTTTTCATATAGGCGGCCATGGGAATGGCGTTGTCGTTGTTGCGCAGATTTTCCAGCTCTTGAAACAAATGTTCATACCACATAATCGTTCTCCCGTATATTAAACATTGATTTTAAATTTGTGCTGTTGCAGATAGCTGCATCTACATTTCACGTTGGTAAAGCAGGTTTGATAGAGCGAAAGGGAGAAAAAAATCAGTCAGTATAATCTTGGGCAATGTCAATGAACCAAATATAGATTCCGCAGAGGTTGTTGTTTTCATCGTATCCGAAGTAGCAGGGATAGGCACCGTCTCCCCAGCCTGAAGAAAACATCACAACATTGCAATCTGTTTCAGGAACGGTCCAGTTGGCCCAATCTCCCAGTTCGCTTTGGTATTTCGGGTTCTTTTGATAGCTTTCTTCCAAAATATCGCAAAATAAGTCATTGTAGGGGTCGATGTTATTGTCTGCTTCATAGAGCTTTTGCCAATATTTGATATAGGCTTCTTGCGTTTGTATGTCCGCAATGCAGCCCATGCCTGCGTCAACACCAAAACCGAAAAAACCTCCGTCTTCTATGTCTTCGTCAAAATATTCCTCTCCCGTCATTGCCAGCTCATAGCGAACGGGTTTTTGGTCCCGAATCGTCACTTTTACACAAGCGTATCGATCGCCGCATTCTTCATCGAGCGCGAC
The DNA here is from genome assembly GCA_937880125.1 of uncultured Eubacteriaceae bacterium. GTDB lineage: Bacteria > Bacillota > Clostridia > Eubacteriales > UBA1433 > UBA1433. The sequence continues at coordinate 3,182 of CALFLU010000084.1, read as the reverse complement.
ACAGATTCGGACGGGGTAGACTCCGACAGGCGCTGTTTGCAGATAAGGCGGGCAATCTTCTAACTGAACCAGCGGGTCGCAGGCAATGATGGTGCCGGTGGGAAAGTGCACGTTGCCGACATGTAATGTGTCAATATTTGTTCCCGCAATTTCTTTTTCCGAAAAATAGGCATCTAAATCAGCGCTGCACTCCAAACTCTTTTTTATGCGGTCGTATTGTTCAAACCATTCTTTTGTGGGCATAGCAATCAATCCTCTCTCATTTGTATTTGTTTCTATTTTACTATATCTTTGGATCTGTGAAAATCTTTGTTTTATCCGTGTTGTACTGTTTTTTGTACATAAAAGGCAAAACAGGCACAAAAAAAGAGCTTGCAGGCTCTTTGGCGGTGACGGAATGCCGTCGGTGTATATGTAAAGTGAATTATATTCGATGGTGGGCCTTCAGGGACTCGAACCCCGGACCGACCGGTTATGAGCCGGCTGCTCTAACCAACTGAGCTAAAGGCCCCGCTAAACTCGCGTAAGCGGAAAAACTGGTCGAGGTGAAGGGATTCGAACCCCCGGCCCCATGGTCCCAAACCATGTGCGCTAGCCAGACTGCGCTACACCTCGATGATGCCATAATACTATATAATAACGCATGGTAAATGTCAAACGGTTTTTTAGCCTGCTGCGGGGCGATATCAGATGACGAAAAATGCTCTACCGCAGCGAAAAATAAATAGGTAAAACAAACCGTAAAGCTAATGTTAGCTGCGCAGAGAAGATAAGAGAAGAAAAGAATAGATAAGAGAGCACGTATCTGTCGGCGAAGACGTGCGCGCTTGTGTTATCAGTTTGGATTTTGGGGTTTGGGAACCTAAAGGACGATGGAGGTTCGTTAGATTGATTTGAAAAAAGTGACGAAAACAGGAACGTGTCAAAGAGGCAGCAGAGACAGGGATGATAAAGGCAAACGAGTTGTTCCTCGCAGAAGGTCGTGCGGGCGAGAAATTAAAAAGAGCAATCAAAGAAGAAAAAAATGCCGTTTCGTGTATTTTAGAAGAGAGAAAAATAAAAAGCCGCGGGAAAATATTTCCGCGGCTTGTGTTTTGGTTAAAGAAATTACAGCAGTTCCCAGACAAAAGAGACGCTGTCTTCGGCGGTGATGTCTTCGGGCTCGAGGTCTTCAAAGGTGTTTATGTATGAACTGCCTGACACCGCGGTTCGCAAATCTTGCATGTCATCAAGCCGTGTGGAGGAGGTGAATTCAATTTCAAACCAATTATAGTCAATGCGGAGAAGTTTGCCGAGTTTGGCTCCGGCGGCTTGAGCAAGAAGATTTGCACGCGAGAGAGCATTTTTCGTAGCCTCGGCGAGCAGGCGGTCGGTAAAAGCGCCTTTGTCCTTGAGCGTGAAACGGATATTGATTTGCGGATCCGCAGAGGAACGCGAAACCGCGCTTAAGGTTTGAGAAAGCTTTTCCATATCCATATCAAAGCGCAAAATCATATTTTGCGAGGCGACATAGCCCGCAAATTTGCGCTGCTGGTCTTTGTTTTTGTCGCGATGGTATTCGTATCGTGTGTCAATGTTGAAAGAGGCGGTTTTGCAGTCTTTTTTGTCAAACCCTGCTTCTTCAAGGGCAGAGAGGAGGCTTTCGACTTTTTTTGCGATTAACTGCATGGTATCGTCATATTCTTTTTTTTCGGCGCTAAGCTTCAGGCTCAGTTCGATGGTGTCGGGTCTTTGTGTGATGACGGCTTTGCTTTTGAGAGAGAGTGTTCTCGGTGTTTCCATGATATTTGTTCCTTTCTTCAATAAAAAATAATTGGTATGCGGCGGGTTTCATGATTGCATGCGTTCAAATGGAACGATGTTTCAGGTGTTGTCGTTGGTAAGCGATTTGCAAATCAGCAGGGGCTCAAAGGTGATGCTGTAGCCTTTGTAGCTGAGGTGAAGGCCGTTGACGGTTTTAAAGTAAGTCAGCGCATCGGCGATAAACTCCTCGGTGAGGTTGAGGTATTCGGCTAGCTCGGCGCGCGAGGACACGCCGGCTTCGTAGGCGACAATGATATCGTCAATGCGCAGCAGCAAGTCGTATGCCCAGCGGCGGGCGCGGACTTCCTGCTTTTTTGAGACGATATCCTGTTGGTTTAGCATTACGCCGTAGGACGTGTGATGATGCCCCAGCTCTTCGGCGAGCACGCAGGTTTTTTCGCTTTGGCTCATGTCTTTTTTCAGGCGAATGTGCCCGTCGCAATAGAGCCCTTTGAGGTTGCCCACAAGGGGTTTTTCGCTGATATCCACTTCGTCCTGCGCCTCGCTGTGCAGGCGCTCGAATTCGCTGAGCATGGCATGAATCCTTTCTTTTTTTCTATAAACAGTATACCATTTGTTGAGGTGGAAGAGATGGTTTTCTCGTTGTACATGGGGTGAAAAAAGTGCATTGCATAAAATGGATTTTAATTCAAAGAAGCAAGAAGTGCAACCGAAAAGCGTTTATGGAAGGCATTGTATAGATATCACAAATGAAACGAAAATGGCGGAAGAAAACGCTTGGGTGCAGGGATATGTTATAATGATGAAAGAAAAGGGGGATGGTTATGGAGTATCAAAATGTGCATCGGGCGGTGTTTGTCTCTCGCCCCAATCGGTTTATTGCCACTGTGATGGTCAATGGTGTGGAGCAGGCGGCGCGGGTGATGACCACGGGGCGGCTGGCGGAGTTGCTGGTGACGGGCGCGGAGGTGTCGCTGTCGGCGGCGCAAAACGAAAACCGCAAGACAAAATGGGATTTGATTGCCGTGCGAAAGGGGCGGCGGTGGGTGAATATCGATTCCTCGGCGCCGGGCAAGGTGTTTGCGGAATGGGTGCGGGCAGGCAAGTGGCGCGCGCCCGTGGAAGAGATGAAGGCGGAGGTGAAATACGGCGCGTCGCGGCTGGATTTTATGCTTACGGGAAAGCGCGGCGAAAAGACGATGATTGAGGTGAAGGGTGTGACGCTGGAGGTGGACGGTGTGGGGCTGTTTCCCGACGCACCCACACAGCGGGGTGTGCGGCATTTGTATGAGTTGATCGACTGCGTAAAGGACGGGTATGGCGCCTGCGGGGTGTTTGTCGCGCAGATGGCGGACATTGACCGCATTGAGGGCAATCGCAAGACGGACGCTGCCTTTGCCGATGCCATGGCCTCTGCC
>CALFLU010000083.1 GCA_937880125.1 uncultured Eubacteriaceae bacterium | reverse complement strand
GTCCACGCCGTTGCCCAAAGATTTTGACATTTTTCTGCCTTGGCTGTCCCGAATCAATCCGTGAATCAGCACGTTCGAAAAGGGAATATCACCCATTTGGCTCATGCCCGCCATAATCATCCTGGCTACCCATAAAAAGATGATATCAAAGCCCGTCACCAACACATCGTTGGGATAGAATTTTTTCAAATCTTCCGTTTGTTCAGGCCAACCCAACGTAGAAAAAGGCCACAGTGCCGAGCTGAACCAGGTGTCCAACACATCTTCATCTTGACGAATGTTTTGACTTTGACATTTTGTGCAGACTGAAGGCGCTTCTTTTTGTACGATAATCTCGCCGCAGTCATCGCAATAATAAACGGGAATTCTGTGTCCCCACCACAATTGACGCGATATACACCAATCTTTGATGTTATCCATCCAGTTAAAATAGACTTTTTCAAAATGTTTCGGCACAAACCGCACCATATCATCTCTCACTGCCTTTGCTGCCGGTGTTGCCAAAGGTTCCATCTTCACAAACCATTGTTCGCTGGTCAGCGGCTGAATGGTGGTATCGCAGCGATAGCAAGTGCCCACATTGTGCGTATAGGGTTCGGTTTTAACAAAAAGACCCTGTTGCTTCAAGTCTTCAATAATCTTTTCACGCCCCTCAAGCAAGCTTAGTCCTCTGTAAGCTTCAGGCACGTTTTCATTTAAAATCCCATCATCGTCGCATATTCTTACCTGCGCCAGTTTGTGCCTTTGCCCCATTTCAAAGTCGTTGGGGTCGTGACAAGGTGTTACTTTTACACAGCCTGTACCAAACTCCTTTTCCACGTACTCGTCCGCAAAAATCGGCAGAACTCTGCCCACCAACGGCAGCACCGCATTTTTACCGATAAGATGGGTATACCTTTCATCATCAGGCGCAATGGCAATGCCCGTATCGCCCAGCATGGTCTCCGGTCTTGTCGTTGCCACAACCAGGCTCTCTTCGCTGTTTTCTATCGGATAGCGAATATGATAAATGTAACCTTCCTGTTCTTCATATTCCACTTCCGCATCCGAAATCGTCGTTTTGCAGTCGGTGCACCAATTGATGATTCTGTTTCCACGATAAATTAAGCCATTATCGTATAAATTGATAAAAAATTCCTTCACCGCCTCACTGCACCCCTCGTCCATCGTAAAACGCTCTCTGCTCCAGTCGCAAGAAGTGCCCAGTTTGCGAAACTGCTTTGCGATTCTTTCACGATAATAGCGGCTCCAATCCCAGGCTTCTTCCAAAAACGCTTCCCTGCCAAACTCTTCCTTTGTTTTTCCGTAATCATTTTTGATTTTTTCGACCAATTTTACCTCTGTGGCAATGGAGGCATGGTCTTCCCCCGGCAGCCACAGTGCGCTGTAGCCCTTCATTCTCTTATAACGTGTCAAAATGTCTTGAATGGTCCCGTCAAAGGCGTGACCCAAATGCAGCTGCCCCGTGATGTTGGGCGGAGGCATCACAATGGTGAAGGCTTTTCCGTTTGGATGAATCTCCGGTTTAAAGTATCCCTGCTTTTCCCAATTTTCATATAATTTGTTTTCTATTTTGCTGTGGTCGTAACTCTTTTCAAGCATGTGTTTCACCTCTGTATTTATTCCCGATTCGTGCAAATAAAAAAATCCCCTGCATCAAGCAAAGGACGAATCACCGCGGTACCACCTTTATTAGATGAGCTATCTCACCCATCTCACTCATTTACGCATTTTGCGCTTTTTACTCCAAAGCGACGTTCAGTTTCTTTTATTAAGCCTTTTCAGCAAATCGGCTCTCTCTGCAAATATCCGAAAACTTACTCTTCTTTTTCATCGTAATATTAAAATAATTACATTATATTATAACACAGCATTATTCGTTTGAAAAGTGTCTATTGGCTTTGTTTTTATTTTTTCGCCGAATGAACACAATGATTGCTATGGCAACAACTGCCAGCAGCGCGCTGATTAACTGTGCCAGACTGATGGTGTTAAAGACATATACGTGGTCAGTTCTGAGAAATTCGATAAAAAATCTGCCTACCGAATAAAATGCCAAATATGCACAAATCGTCTCTCCGTTATGTTTTTTGAGGTGTTTGTCGTAATAAAGCAAAAAAACAAACCCTAACAAGTTCCACAAAGATTCATACAAGAAGAGCGGATGAACTTGAACAATGCCCATTTTGGAATCGACAACCGATATTGCCCAGGGCAGCGAGGTGGGCGTGCCATAAACTTCCATGTTAAAGTAATTGCCCCACCTGCCGATGGCTTGGCCCAGTATCAAGCTGGGCGCCAACATATCTGCCATCATCCAGGCATTCAGTTTTTTGATTTTGCACATAATCACCACGCCTGCAATGCCGCCTGCTATGCCGCCTTGTATCGCCAGTCCGCCCTCTCGAAAAGCGAAAACGGATAACGGATTTTGTGCATAATAATAAAGATGGGAAACAACATAGCCCAATCTGGCGCCGACAATAGCAAGAGGAATGGCCAAAAGCAGCACGTCAAGCACCGCCTCCGAATCCATCCCTCTTTTCTTTGCTCGATAAAGCGCAATTATCATACCCAATGCAATGGCAAAGGCAATAATAACCCCATACCATCTCACTTCAAGGCCAAATATCTCAAATGCAACGGGATCAGGCATTGATAAAATTGCTGTCATATTGTTTTCGGCTACGAAACAATTTCGCCTTCGCCGCCCTTGCGATTTACGCCTGCCGCATTGCCCTCTTCAGAGTCAATATGCATATCCAGGGCAAATTTCGGGCTCACACGCACCAATACGTTGTCAAAAGTCAAGCCTCTGTCTCCGCCTACTTTGACTTTTACGACGTCTTTGTCTTTTACGCCCAGTTGTTCTGCTTCTTTGTCACTCATGTGAATGTGTCTGCTGGCTACAATAACGCCTTTGTCCAACTCCACTTCACCGTTGGGTCCTACCAATTTGCATCCGGGTGTGTCTTCGATTTGTCCGCTTTCACGAATCGGCGCGTCAATACCCAACTTAAAGGTATCGCCTGTCAATATTTCCACCTGCGAATCGGGTCTGGTGGGTCCTAAAATTCTCACTTTGCCGATGCTGCCTTTGGGTCCCACAATTTCTACTTGCTCTTCGCAAGCATATTGTCCGGGCTGGCTTAAATCACTTTTAAATGTCAATTCATCTTTTCCGAAAAGTTTTTTTACGTCCTCTTGTTTTAAATGGATGTGTCTGTTTGATAATGAAACCGGTATTTTCATATTTCCCCCATAATGATTAATGATTTTTTTATTTTAACATTTTCCATGTTAATTTTACAAAATTATATCACAGAGCTCTTTGTTTTTCAATCCTGCCGCATTGCCTTCTTCCAAGTCAATATGCAGTGCCCACACTGCCTTTTCTTCAACGCGCACTAGTACATTATGAAAAACCAGGCCTCTAACGCCTCCACTGCGCACGCTGACAATTTGCCCGTCATAGAGTCCTCGCTTTGATGCCTCAAAGGGGTTTGCGTGAATGTGCCTGGCTGCAACAATAAAGCCTTCTTGCAGGCGCACCTGCCCCCACTCGCTTTTGAGCACACCGCCGGCGGAACCTTTAATGTCTGCACTGTGGCGTACCACGGGCTCAATACCAAGCTTGATGCAATCGCCGTATAAAAGTTCTACCTGCGTTGTGGGTCGCGGCGGACCGATAACGCGCACGTTTTTCAGGGTATATTTTTCGCCGACAATGTCCACCGTCGGCTCATATGTGTAGTAACTGTCCTGACCGAGTCTGCCGCGGCGCGGCACATCGAGTGTCTGAAAAAGCGTCAGTGTGTCCGCTTCAGACAAAAAAATATGGCGGTTAGAAACTCCTGCGGCAATTTTCATTATTTTGTCCTTTCGATCCATATTTTTTTATTCTACCATAAATTGATTTCTCTTTTCAATTTTCCTCTCAACCGAATTTCTTTTTAAAATATTTGTGCGAAAGCTTACAAAATTTTGACATAATTTTATCAATTTTTTTGCCTGGGCCGTACAAAAGCCAAAAAAATAACGGAAGTTGTGGAAAAAACTTTACTGAAATGCTATACTGTAAATTGACAAATTGTGAATTTATTAAATTCGAATTTTGCCTTTTCACAAAGCATATCAGACAATATTTTGCGAGGTGTTAAAAATGGAAAAAAACAAAGAGTATTTGCTTTGGTTTGAACAACTGAAAAGAGAGGATGTGGATATCGTCGGCGGAAAATCTTCTTCCCTGGGCGAAATGACATCCAACACCAATGTTCCCGTGCCTTACGGCTTTGCTACTACCGCACATGCTTATCGTTACTTTATCGAAGAAAGCGGCTTGCAAAGTCAACTTGAATCCCTTTTATCCGAGCTGACAGACGTGGAAAACAGTGCGCTGCTCAAAGATGTATGCGCGCGCATTCGCGAGCTCATCATTGCACAAACCATGCCTAAAGATCTTGAAGAAGCCATTGTAACAGCATACAAAGAACTTTCTGACAAAGTCGGCGAAAGTGAGCCCTTTGTGGCCGTGCGCTCCAGCGCCACCGCAGAAGATTTGCCTGATGCAAGCTTTGCCGGACAGCAAGAAAGCTATCTCAACGTGCAGGGTGCTGCAAATATTGTTCGACGCATCAAAGAATGCTATGCTTCCACCTTCACGGATCGCGCCGTATATTATCGCGAAAAACAAGGATTTAATCATTTGGACGTCGCCTTATCAGCCGTTGTGCAAATGATGGTGTTTTCAAAAACTTCCGGCGTCATGTTCACCGTTAATTTGGTAAACGGAGACGACAAATTTATTTTGATTGAAGCCGCTTACGGCCTCGGCGAATATGTTGTTCAGGGTATTGTTACCCCGGATGAATATATTGTTTCCAAGGAAGACGAAACCATCACATCAAAACATGTCACAACACAAGACGTTCAATTTGCCCGCAAGCCGGGCGGCGACTGCGAAGAGCTGCCTGTGGCAAAGGAAGATCGAGACAAGCAAAAAATTACTGATGAACAAATTTTGGAATTGGCAAAATATGCAAAAGCCATTGAAGCACACTACGGGTGCTACATGGATATTGAATGGGGTATTGACGAACGCACCGACAAAGTATGGATTTTGCAGGCGCGCCCCGAAACCGTTTGGAGCCGCAAAGACAAAAGCGCCGCACCGGCAGAACAAGCTGCCACAACCACAGAGCGCAAAGTTATTTTAAAAGGCCTGCCCGCAAGCCCGGGTCTTGTTTCGGGCAAAGCGCATGTTATTTTATCACCGGATCTGATTCACGAATTTAACGAAGGCGAAATCCTCGTTACCGAAATGACTGCCCCCGACTGGGTACCGGCGATGAAAAAAGCCAAAGCCATTGTCACGGACTCCGGCGGCATGACCTGCCATGCTTCCATCGTCAGCCGCGAATTGGGTATTCCCTGTATTGTAGGTACCAAAAGCCGCGGAGATGCCGCAACAATTACCATCCAAGACGGCATGGACATTACGGTGGATGCCACCAACGGTGTTGTCTATGAAGGCATTTTGGAAATTGCAAAAAAAGAAGAAGCCAGCGGCTCAGTGGTCATGGCCGAAACATTTCCCGTTACCGGCACAAAAGTGCATATGAACCTGGGGGATCCTGACCTTGCCGACAAATACAGCGCTCTTCCCTGCGACGGCATCGGCCTCATGCGAGAAGAATTTATCTGGACGACATATATACACGAACATCCGCTCTATTTGCTGAAAATCGGTCAACCGGAAAAGGTTGTGGACCAACTTGCAGAGGCATTCCGCAAAGTTTGCCAAGCTCTGGCTCCGCGGCCCGTTGTATTGAGATTTTCTGACTTCAAATCCAGCGAATACCGCGACTTAAAAGGCGGAGATGAGTTTGAACCATACGAACCCAGTGCACTTTTGGGTTGGCGCGGTGCGTCTCGCTACTATGACCCCAAATATATTGAAGCTTTTAAACTGGAAGTTCAGGCTGTGCGCAAAGTGCGCGAAGAGTTTGGCCTGAAAAATCTGTATGTGATGATTCCCTTCTGCCGCACGGTTGAAGAATGCGAAAAAGTTATCAACCTCATGGCAGCCGAAGGCTTGCAGCGAGGTCCGGACTTCAAAGTCTGGCTCATGGCAGAAATACCCTCCAACATCATTCTTGCAGACCAATTCAATAAATACATTGACGGATACTCCATCGGCTCCAACGACTTGACCATGCTGCTGTTGGGCTGCGACCGCGACAATGATACCGTATCCGAAATCTTTGACGAGCGCAACTTGGCTATTCGCCGTGCCATCAAACATTTGATTGATACCGCACACAAAGACGGCAAAACCGTTTCCATCTGCGGTCAGGCACCGAGCGTCTACCCCGAATTTACCGAGTTTCTCGTGCGCAACGGCATAGACAGCATCTCTGTCAATCCCGACAAAGTCAAATTCACCAAGCACATGGTGGCACAGGTTGAACAACGCATTATGCTGGATGCCTTAACCAAAAAAGGAAAAGTGGAAGACACCGATTTGGAATGGTAAGCTTCCCCACTGTTCCACTGACGTAAATAAAAAGCTGATGTACAATGTACATCAGCTTTTTTTATCAATATGATTTTTCTTAAAAAACCATCCTTCCGCCCTCGCCCTCGATGAGTTGAATAATCGTATTTGCCGTCTCTTCTATGGCATTGTTCGAAGTGTTAATCACCGTTATACCCAACTCCTGAAACAAGCGCTCCGCATATTCCAATTCACGCTTAATATTGGATATTTCGGCGTATTTGGATGCCTGTTTCATTTTGTAGGTGCTGATTCGTTTTGAGCGAATTTGGAGCAGTTTTTCACTGTCTATTGTCAAGCCTATCATTTTTCTTCGCGGCAATCTAAACAACTCTTCGTCGATTTTGATGCCGTAGACAATCGGATAATTTGCGGCTTTGATACTTTGGTTGGCAAGATAGACGCACAGGGGTGTTTTGGAGGTGCGCGATACCCCAAGCAAGATCACTTCGGCTTCTCTTAAGCGTGCGAGGCTCTTTCCGTCGTCTGACTGCACGGCAAATTCAATGGCCTCCATGCGCTTAAAATATTCTTCGTCCAACAGTCTGTTTTGCCCCGGCATATTCACAGGCGCCCTGCCGGAAATTTTTTCCAGCATGCGAATGGTATCCGTCATCAAATCCTGTGACAAAATTTCATATTTTCGCACTTGCATTTTTAAATGCTCCCTTGCACTTTTCAGCACAATGGTGTAGATGATGCTGGCATTTTTTTGCTTTGCCTGATAAATGATGCTGTCAATTTCATCGTTGGTTTTTACGAATGAAAACATGTGTATTTCAAAATCATTGACATTAAATTGTGTCAACGCCGTTTGAAAGACAATCCTTGCAGTCTCTCCAATGGAGTCGGAAACCAAAAATATCTGGTGCTTTTCTTTCATGCTAAAAAGCAACTCCCTTTTCAATATAATCCGCTATGTCTTCAATCTTCACTCTTTCTTGTTCCATGCTGTCGCGCTGCCGAATGGTAACAGCGCCGTCTTGCAGCGTATCAAAGTCCACGGTAATACAAAACGGTGTTCCTATTTCGTCTTGTCTGCGATAGCGTTTGCCAATGCTGCCGCTTTCATCATATTCAATGTTGAAGCATTTCGCCAAATCCGAAAATATCTTCTCCGCCGGCTCCGTAAGTTTTTTTGTAAGGGGCAGCACTGCCGCTTTATAGGCCGCAAGATAGGGGTGAATTTTCAGCACATTGCGCTCGTCATCATTGACGGTTTCTTTTTCATAGGCATCACACAGCACTGTCAGCATCAGCCTGTCTACACCCACTGAGGGTTCAATGCAATAAGGGTAAAATTTTTCATTGTTCACAGGGTCAATATATTTCATATCTTTTCCCGAATGCATCTCGTGCTGTTTCAAATCATAGTCCGTTCGGTCCGCAATACCCCAAAGCTCGCCCACACCAAAGGGGAAGCGGTATTCAATATCTGTTGTGGCGTTGCTGTAATGCGACAATTCGTCTTGTTTATGATCCCGCAAAATAATATTTTCCGGTTTAATGCCTATATCATACAAAAACTCTTCACAGAATTTTTTCCAATAATCAAACCAAATAAACTCTTCTTTCGGATCGCAAAAAAACTCCAGCTCCATTTGCTCAAATTCGCGGGTACGAAAGATGAAGTTGCCAGGCGTAATTTCATTTCGAAAGGATTTGCCTATTTGGCCTATGCCGAAAGGAAGTCGCTTTCTCGTGGTGCGCTGAACATTTTTGAAGTTGACAAAAATACCCTGGCACGTTTCGGGTCTCAAATAAATTTCGCTGGCACTGTCCTCCGTCACACCTTGAAACGTCTTAAACATCAAGTTAAATTGACGAATCGGCGTAAAATCATCTGCTCCGCACGCAGGGCAAACAATATTGTTTTCCTTCATAAAACCTTCCATCTTTTCGTGGCTCCAGCCGTCTACACTTTCATGTTCGCCTTTTTTTTGAAAATACTCCTCGATCAGTTTGTCTGCACGAAAGCGTTGACGGCAACTTTTGCAGTCAATCAGCGGGTCGTTAAAGTTTTTTAAGTGCCCGCTGGCTTCCCAGGTTTTTGGGTTCATCAAGATCGCACAATCCACACCCACGTTGTGAGGATTTTCCTGGATAAACTTTTTCCACCAGGCTTTTTTGATGTTGTTTTTGATTTCCACGCCCAGAGGACCATAATCCCAACTGTTCGCCAGTCCGTCATAAATTTCCGAACCTTGAAAAATAATGCCTCGCATTTTGCAAATGCTGATGATTTCATTCATTGTAAGCTGCATAAAGTCCCTCCCCAAAATCTTTATAATACAGTTATTAAAAATTGATACGTCGATAGCTGTTTTTCGAGTTTGTCGGTCAAACAGCAATGCAGTAATTCTATCAAATTTAGAGCACGATTGGAATCCATATTTGTCAAATCTTCTTGTTTCAACACAATATTCAGCAGCATTAACAGTGTTTTTCGATCTGTTTCGCTGATATGGTTATATTTTTGCGCGACTCTTGCACACTCTTCGCACATTACCCCACCCTCTGCAATGTCAAAAGAATCCAATGCACTGTCTTTTCCGCACACCACACAACTGTCCAACATGGGGCTGTAGCCGGTAATGGCCAATAATTTCATCTGAAACAGCGCAACATAGCCCAACAGGTTTTCTTCGCTGCCTTTTTCAATTTTACCCAAACAATACAGCAGCAGCATATAAGCTCTCTCATCTTTTTGATAATTTTCATAGGCATAGTTGATAAGTTGTGCCATGTAGGATGCCGCTGCCAATTTTTTTAGTGATTTTTGCAATTCGGCAAAGGATTTTAATAACATAGATTGATTGTGAATATAAAAATTTTTTCCGACAAAACAAGAATACTCCGACACCGCAAACAGTTGGCTCACTGCACCGCCGCCCTTTTTCAGTATTTTGGCGCGCTTATACAAGACAGGGATTTTGCCGTCTTCTTTTGAGAAAACCGTCAAAATTTTGTCGCTGTCTCCATAATCATCCGCTTTCAAAATAATGCCCGTTACGGTTTTTAACATGTCGTTATCCTGTGTTTATAATCGAATTATATTGTACCATATTTCTGCATTCAAAATCGCTTTATACACAGAAAATACGGTATCTTTTATGAGAATGATACCGTATTTAGACTTCTTACTATTTCTGTTTATTCGTATTTTTTTGCAGCGTCGTTATCTCTATTCGTTTTTCATTTTTTTCCTTTTCATAACCCATCTCACGAAGAAAAAGATTGCTGCAGCACCAATGGCAAAGGGCAGAATTTTTATAAGCAACAAGAACAAAAATACCAATACGGTTGTCAGTGCGTTGATAGAATTGACAAAGGCTTCCTTTATTTTTTTGCCCAAATTTGCAAAGGGGTTGACCAAAGCATTTTCGCTTACGATTTCGCTGATGCTGAGCTGTATTGTAGAATATTCCACTTCCCGGTCATAATTAATCAGCATATTTTCATAATCCTTGATTTGCGTGTTCAGTCGTGTCAGTTCATTTTCAATTTCGATGAGTTCCGAAATTTTACTAGTTTGTTGGTACAGGCTCAGCAGCCGTTGTTTTTGAATGTTGAGTTGTTCAATATTTCCTTGAATATCGCGATATTCATAGGTGATGTTGCTTGCTTGCTGCACCGAATACTTTACTGAACCAATCTCTTTCAGCTTTTGCATGACCGATTGATACTGTGCAACAGGAACCCTTATTTTATAATCGCTTGTGTAATATTCATACCCGCCCCTTTCGCTTATTCTCACTTCTTCGCTTTGAATAAACGATTGGCTTTCTTCGACAATAACCCCAATCATTTGTCGTGCCTCGTCGTATTTATTGACCTCGACGACCATGTTGCCGGTGTAGATGATTTTATCAGGCGACAGCATCAAAGTCTCCGGAATTTCTTTGTCCTCAGGCGCTTGCGCCTGCTTGTCGGAAGCGCCGCCTGCCTCTGTGCTAGATTCAGCGGTCATCGCATCCTTTTGCACCTGTGCACCGCTGCCCATACCGAAAACATTTCGATAATTCGCACCGTTGTTATAGCCGCCAAACATACCGCTGAGCAAAGCATAGAGGGCAATACCCAAAACAAGCACCGCAGCATAGGAAGTGCTTTTTTTAGCAATAAAAAGGATTTTTTGTCTCATACCGTTTCTATCCTTTTGTTTCGCTCTTCTTTCTTTTTCTTTTGTCATAAAAATTTTTTCCATGTCCACTTGCGCATCCGGAATCTGTTTTGCATATTGGCCCAATTCTTTTTTTATGTCCCTCATTTCGTCATATGCCCTTTTGCATTCCTCGCAATGATTTAAATGTTCCGAAAAAAGTGCCGACTGACTTTGGCTCATTTGCCCATCTATATATTGATACAATTGTTCTGTTTTATCGCATTTCACTGTCTCTCTCTCCTTCCCAATATCCGCTTTCATTCATAATTTTTCGAAACCTGTCCCGCGCCCGACTGAGTCGCACGCCCACATTGGATACGGACAGTTCCAGCATGTCTGCAATTTCCGCATAGGAATAATCAAACATGTCCTTTAGAATGATAATTTCTCTGTCTTCACGCTCAAGACCCAGCAGAAGCTTTGCAATATCCTGCTTTTGTTCAGCCCTACCAAAGCTTTCATCTGCTTTCAACGCCACATTTTCTGTCATTTCAGATTCTTTTGGGTGCTTGAAAAAATATCTCTTCGCTTCATTTCGTGCAATGGTATAGAGCCATGCATAGGCTTTTTCTGTTTCCTGCAATGAATGAATATGCCCGTACGCCTTTATCAGGCTTTCTTGCAGCACATCTTGCGCCGATTCAAAACTGCCCATGTAGGCACAGAGCATTTTGTGCAAGCGATTGATATTGGGCGTTATCAATTCGTTAAATTTTTCCTTTGCATTCATTGCAGTATTTAAACGCTTTTGTTTCATGTCGGCCTCCATATACTCATTAGACACAAAGAAATGCAATATTATTACAAATTTGACATAAAATAATAAAAAATTGTTCTGCGGACGTATTTCGCCTGCAGATTGCCTTTGCACTTAACTGTGCAAATCTCTTTTTGCGTAGACAACCATTCCGATTAGGAAAAACATCACCGCAGCACCTGCCAATATCCAGCCCTTTACAGGTTCCGTTTCATAATAGAATAAGTTGCTGGGATTTGCGTAGTCATAAAATGAAAAATATTTCAGAATTTTGGCCCTTTCGACTACACTGCCGATAATCCCCATCACATAGGTGACGAAAAATACCCCCAGACCCACATTTGCAGATTTTGATTGAAGGTGCAGCAAAGCCGATAACATCATACCCATAGACATGTATGCCAGCGATGCCAAGTATGTATATAACACAGAAAAATACATTTTTTCATTGAATATGCTGCTCAGCGCTGCATATTGCGGCTTAAAGAGTCGGAGTAATGCAAAGGATACTCCCCACATCAAAACAAAAAAAATCGTATACAAAACAATAGCAGCAATCATTTTATAGGAATAAATTTGCTTTCTGCTCACCGGCATGGCATAAAGATATTCGATGCTGCCGGATGCTTCTTCTCTTTGCAGCAGATCAAAGCCTAAAATTGCCGACAACAGACAGGCAGCTAAAAAGATATATTGAAAAATATAAACAAAATATTCTTCGATTTTTGTAAAATCAGGCATGCTTTGCAGACCAAAGGCAGCCAGCAGGCTTTTTGAAAGACCGTCTAATTTTATCCTTGCCAGTGAAGCCATCTCTTCTGTTTGCATTTGCGGGTACAAAGACATAAACAGCGCCGTCAAAGCAAGCACGACAACCGTCCAAACCAGCATACTTTTCCTTCGTTGACGTATCTCAAGTTTTATCAGTGTCACAGCAATCACCTCTTATAATACTGCATAAACAAATGTTCGAAATCCACATTGGCAATGGCAATGTCTTCTATGGTATATCGGCTCAATATAGCCAAAAGTTGTGAGATATTGCCGTTGTAGTCAAAGGTAATGCCTTCTCCTTTGATCTTTAGGCTTTCACCGCCCAATTTTTTCAGCAGCCCCAGTGGAATATCCTTACACAATAAAACAACTTTTTTTGTTTTCCCGCTGCCCAGTGCTTTGCCCATATCCTTAATATCGACAATTTCCCCCTGCCGTATCAATGCCACCCGATCACAATATTCTTCAATTTCGTTTAAATTATGCCCTGACAACAGCACACATAGACCTTCCTGCTTTTTTTGCTGAATGATATCGAAAAAAACATTTTTCATCAAGGGATCCAGTCCTCCCGTGGGCTCATCCAGAATCATCAACTTGGGATTGTGAACCATCGCCGCAAGAATGGCCGTCTTCTTTTTATTGCCTGTTGAGAGTCTGCGAATCGGTTTTTTTAAATCCAATTGAAACTTCTCTGCAAGTGCGTACATATTTTCCTTGTCATTAATGCCGAAAAATGCCAGCGTATAGCTCAACAGCTCTTCACTTGAAAGCCCCTCGCCATAGCGCACGTCTGCAGGCACATATCCTACATTTCTTTTGATTTCAACACTCTTCATTGCAACATCCAAATCAAATATCTTTGCAATACCGCTGCTGGGGTATAAAAAATTCAATAAAGTTTTAATCAACGTGGACTTGCCCGCACCGTTTGGCCCTGCCAGTCCAAAAACCTCACCGGCGTTGATATTTAAATCAATATTTTTTATACCCACTTGCTTTCCGTAAAATTTGGTTAATTTTTGGGTAACAATAACCGACATCTTTTTTCTCTTTTCGTTTTTTTATTATTATAACACGCCTCATAGAG
>CALFLU010000082.1 GCA_937880125.1 uncultured Eubacteriaceae bacterium | reverse complement strand
GCCGGACGGCTGATTGCGCACGCTTTGCCTAACAGTCGCATGCTTTTTGCATCTTTGATCTCAATATCCGTATTTTCGCAATGCCCTTTGATTTTGTTCTTAATTTCTTCATCGGCATCTTGCGCAATAAACACGGCAATCACATTTTTTTGCTTAATTTGGCTGAGCGTTTGCTTGAGACCGACAACGATGCTGTTTGTGTCTGCTTTGTTCAAATCGAAACACTCCCTTATAATAAGCCAAGTTTTTTCATTTTATCACTCGCGTTTAGAGGTTGTCAACACTTTCTTCTGTGTCAATTTCATCAACCATAACGCCCAAATCCTCTTCATCAAACACCGCGTCCAGCATTCCGTCGATTTCTTCTTCAATTTCTTGCTGTGAGATGACCTTGTCTTTGAATTCTTGATAGGCCGCTCTCTTTGTATCTTCGTGTTCAATGACCAGATTTTTGTATTTCGCGGCACCTGTTCCCGCAGGAACCAATTTGCCGATGATAACATTTTCTTTTAAGCCGAGCAAATTGTCTCTTTTGCCCTTGATGGCCGCATCGGTAAGCACCCTGGTCGTTTCCTGGAAGGACGCCGCCGAAAGAAACGAATCCGTTTCCAGCGAAGCTTTGGTAATGCCCAAAAGCTCCTGCGCGCAGGTGGCAAGCTCCAAGCCTTTTGCCGCTGCCTTTTCGTTTTCTTCGTTGAATTCAAAAATATCCACTAAGCTGCCCGGCAACATTTCGGTATCTCCCGGCTCTTCAACGCGCACTTTGCGCAACATTTGCCGAATGATGAGCTCGATATGTTTGTCATTGATATGAACACCTTGCCAGCGATAGACCTTTTGCACTTCATAGAGCAAGTATTCTTGCACGCCGCGCACGCCCAACACACGCAAAATGTCATTGGGATAGGCGCTGCCTTCGATGAGTTCCTGACCCAGTTTAATGACTTCCTTGTCGGCAACTTTCAGTCTGGAACCAAAGGGTATGGTATAGACCTTCTTTTCTCCGTCGAGAGCGGTAACTTCCACCTCGGTCTTTTTCTCGGCTTTTTTGATTTTTACTTTTCCTTCTACCTCCGAAATAATCGAAAGTCCTTTGGGTTTGCGCGCTTCAAACAACTCTTCAACCCTGGGCAAACCTTGCGTGATGTCGTCTCCGGCAACCCCACCTGTGTGGAATGTACGCATGGTCAGCTGCGTGCCGGGCTCCCCGATGGATTGTGCGGCGATGATGCCCACGGCTTCGCCGATATGCACCAATTTGCCTGTTGTCATGTCTACGCCATAGCACTTGCAGCACACACCGTGGCGGCTGCGGCAGTTGAAGATGGAACGAATTTTCACCACTTCAATGCCAATGTCTTCTATTTTCTTTGCTTTGACTTTGCTGATTAATTCTCCGTGCGCCACCAAAACCTCTTTGGTTTCGGGGTGAACAATGTCTTCGGCGGCATAGCGTCCCGAAATTCGTTCCGAAAGGGTTTCTATGATTTTGCCGTTTTCAACCACGGAGTGCACTTCGTATCCTTCCGTGGAGCCACAATCTTCTTCTTTGATCAATACTTCGTGACTCACGTCCACCAGCCTTCTGGTAAGATAGCCCGAGTCGGCTGTTCTCAGCGCTGTGTCGGCCTGACCTTTTCTGGCACCGTGTGTGGAAATAAAGAATTCCAACACGTTGAGGCCTTCACGGAAATTGGAGCGAATGGGCAACTCGATAATTCTGCCTGTGGGGTCTGCCATCAAACCACGCATCCCTGCCAACTGTCCGATTTGTCCCACGCCGCCTCTTGCGCCCGATGTCGCCATCATGTTGATGCTGTTGAGGGGTTTGAGGCTTTCCATCAATGTTTGTGTCACTTCTTTGGTTGTTTTTGTCCAAACATCTATGACACGCTGATAGCGTTCTTCTTCGGAAATCAGACCGCGATTAAAGTTGCGCAGCGCATTTTCCACTTCTTTGTCCGCCTTATCCAGCAGCTCCTTTTTCTCGGAGGGCACTTCCATATCGCCAATGCTCACGGTAATGGCACCGATGGTCGAATAGTGGAAACCAAGGCGTTTGATGTTGTCGAGCATTTCTGCCGTGCGCGCTGAGCCGTGCACTTCAAAGCACTGAGCTACCACCTTTGCCAGCATTTTTTTGTCTGCCAGTGCATCAATTTCCAGTTCAAACAAATCTTCTTCGCTTACACGTTCGCGAATGCCCAAATCCTGGGGAATGATTTGATTGAACAAAAATCTGCCCACGGTGCTTTTGACAATTTTCGTTTTTTCAACGCCGTCAATAACCTTTGTCACTTCCAAATAAATCATGGAGTGCAGCGTGACCACTTTGTTTTGATAGGCCATTTCCATCTCCGCCATGGACGAAAAGACTTTGCCTTCGCCCTTGGCGCCTTCGATATGAGTCGTCAGGTAATAAGCACCCAAAATCATGTCCTGCGAGGGGCTCACCACCGGCGCGCCGTCTTGCGGTTTGAGGATATTGTTGGCCGCCAGCATCAAAAATCTGGCTTCGGCTTGCGCCTCTACCGACAGCGGCACGTGTACGGCCATTTGGTCACCGTCAAAGTCGGCGTTGTAGGCCACGCACACCAGCGGGTGCAGCTTAATGGCTCTGCCGTCCACCAAAACGGGCTCAAATGCCTGAATCCCCAGTCTGTGCAGCGTAGGTGCACGGTTCAGCAGCACGGGATAATCTTTGATGACATCATCCAATACGTCCCACACTTCGGGGCGCATGCGCTCTACCATGCGTTTGGCGCTTTTGATATTTTGGGAATATTTTCTGTTAACGAGTTCTTTCATAACATAGGGTTTAAACAGCTCAATGGCCATTTCTTTGGGCAGTCCGCACTGATACATTTTCAGTTCCGGCCCCACCACGATAACCGAACGTCCCGAATAGTCCACACGTTTGCCCAGCAGGTTTTGTCTGAATCGACCTTGTTTTCCTTTGAGCATGTCGGACAGCGACTTGAGCACGCGGTTGTTTTGCCCGGTTACGGGTCTGCGTTTGCGGCTGTTGTCGATGAGGGCGTCTACGGCTTCTTGCAACATTCTTTTCTCGTTTTGCACGATAATATCGGGTGCGTCCAACGCCAACAATCGTTTGAGACGATTGTTGCGGTTGATGACCCTGCGATATAGATCGTTTAAGTCGGAGGTGGCAAAGCGGCCGCCGTCGAGTTGCACCATGGGGCGCAGCTCGGGGGGAATGACGGGAATGACATCCAGTATCATCCACTCCGGCTTATTTTTTGATTTTTTAAAGGCTTCCACGACTTCAAGGCGTCTGACGGCCTTGGCGCGTTTTTGTCCTGTGCTTTCTTTGACTTCCTGACGCAGCAGTTCGCTTTCTTCTTCCACGTCAATATCGGCCAGCAGATGCTGAATGGCTTCCGCGCCGATTTTTGCGCGAAAGTCTCCGCCGTATTTTTCTTCCGCTTCACGATACTCCGATTCACTCAGCAGCTGTTTATAAGACAGCGGTGAGTTACCCGGGTTTGTCACAATGTACGAAGCGAAGTAAATGACTTTTTCCAAATCTCTGGGAGACATATCCAAAAGCAGACGAATTCTGCTTGGAATGCCCTTTAAATACCAGATGTGTGATACCGGGCTGGCCAGTTCTATATGGCCCATGCGCTCGCGGCGCACTTTGGAGCGGGTAATTTCTACACCGCATCGGTCGCAGATCATGCCCTTATATCGAATGCGTTTATATTTGCCGCAGTGGCACTCCCAGTCTTTGGTGGGTCCAAATATTCTCTCACAAAACAACCCTTCTTTTTCGGGTCGAAGTGTGCGGTAGTTGATGGTTTCCGGTTTTTTGACTTCCCCTCTCGACCATTCTCTGATCTGTTCAGGTGATGCCAGGCCAACTTTGATTGCTTTAAATTGATTCAATTCGTTCAAAGTGTTCGCCCCTCCGATTTCATAAATTTCTTTGATGCTTTACAATCTTTTATTACAATTACAACAAATCTTCTTCGTGTATATCAAAATCTTCCATGTTTTCCGCCGACATAATGTTTACCGTCATGTCTAATTCGTCCGTGTCTCTGACTTCCATCTCTTCATCGGCTTCGCTGATGACGGTCACATCAATACCCAGACTTTGAAACTCTTTAATCAAAACTTTAAAACCTTCGGGCATACCCGGCGTGGGAATGTTTTCTCCCTTGATAATGGCTTCATAGGCTTTGACTCTGCCCACCACGTCGTCGGATTTGACCGTGATGATTTCTTGCAGCGTGTGGGCCGCACCATAGGCTTCCAGCGCCCAGACTTCCATTTCACCGAATCGCTGACCGCCGAATTGCGCTTTGCCGCCCAGGGGCTGCTGGGTTACCAGCGAATAAGGGCCTGTGGAGCGCGAGTGCATTTTGTCGTCTACCAGGTGGTGCAGCTTTAACATATACATATAGCCCACCGTGACGCGGTTATCAAACTCTTCTCCGGTTCGCCCGTCAAAGAGACGCACTTTACCGTCTTTGTTGTAGCCGGCTTTTTCCAACAGTTCCATTGTGTCATCTTCATTGGCACCGTCAAAGACCGGTGTTGCAATTTTCCAGCCCAGGCTGGCAGCGGCCATGCCCAAGTGGGTTTCCAGTACCTGGCCGATATTCATACGCGAAGGCACACCCAACGGATTGAGCACAATTTCCAATGGCGTGCCGTCTTCCATAAACGGCATATCCTCTTCGGGCAGTATGCGTGAGACGACCCCTTTGTTTCCGTGGCGTCCCGCCATTTTGTCCCCTACGGATATTTTTCGTTTAATGGCGACATAAACGCGAACGGTTTTATTTGTCTGCGGTTTAAGTTCATCGCCGTTTTCTCTGGAAAAGACTTTGACATCTACGACAATGCCGCTTTCGCCGTGAGGCACTTTCAATGAAGTGTCTCTGACTTCTCTGGCTTTTTCACCAAAGATTGCGCGCAGCAGTCTTTCTTCCGCCGTCAGTTCTTTTTCACCCTTCGGTGTGACTTTGCCGACGAGCACATCGTCGCTGCGCACTTCGGCGCCGATTCTGACAATGCCGCGTTCGTCAAGGTTTTTCAACACGTCTTCGCCCACATTGGGGATATCACGCGTAATTTCTTCGGGCCCGAGCTTGGTTTCTCTGGCCTCGCATTCGTATTCTTCTATATGTATAGAGGTAAAAGCCTCTTCTTTAACAAGTTTTTCGCTGATGAGCACAGCATCCTCAAAGTTATAGCCTTCCCAGGTCATAAAGCCCACCAACACGTTTCTGCCCAATGCCAATTCGCCGTTGTCCGAAGAGGGTCCGTCAGCGATAATATCGCCGGCTTTGATGCTGTCTCCTTTGTTGACAATGGGGCGTTGGTCACAGCGCGTGCCTTGGTTGGTTCTTTTATATTTCAACAGCGGATAGGCTCTGCCGGATATGACAATTTCGTCCGAGGTCACTTTTTCAACAATACCGTCTTCTTCGGCCAATACGCACACACCGGAGTCTTTGGCACTTTTATACTCCATGCCTGTGCCGATAATGGGCGCTTGAGGATTGAGCAGCGGCACAGCTTGACGCTGCATGTTTGAGCCCATCAATGCACGGTTGGCATCGTCGTTTTCCAAAAACGGAATCAGCGCCGTGGCAACCGAAACAATTTGCTTGGGTGAGATGTCCATATAGTCAATCTCGTTCGGTTCTACGACAATAAAGTCGCGCTCTTTACCTGTTCTGCCCATGACGCGGTTGTTGAGGAAATGTCCGTTTTCGTCCAGGGGTTCATTGGCCTGGGCAATGGTGTAGAGACCTTCTTCGTCTGCCGTCAAATATACATTTTCGTCCACCACACGTCCGTCCACCACCTTGCGATACGGTGTTTCGATAAAGCCGTATTCGTTGACGCGCGCGTAGGTGCACAGCGAGTTGATCAGTCCGATGTTGGGTCCTTCAGGGGTCTCGATGGGGCACATTCTGCCATAGTGCGAATAGTGCACGTCACGCACCTCAAATCCCGCACGGTCACGACTCAGTCCGCCGGGTCCCAATGCCGAGAGTCTTCTGCGATTTGTAAGCTCTGCCAGCGGATTGGTTTGGTCCATGAATTGAGAAAGCTGTGAACTGCCGAAAAACTCTTTGATGGCAGCATGCACAGGGCGAATATTGATCAAATCCTGCGGTGCCAGCTGCTCTTTTTCCGGGGTCATCATGCGTTCTTTTACATTTTTTTCCATACGCGTCAGGCCGATGCGGAACTGATTTTGCAACAGCTCTCCCACCGAACGCAGTCTTCTGTTGCCCAAATGGTCAATATCATCCATGTCGCCGATGCCGTATTCGATGCCGATGCTGTAGTTAATCGCACAAAAAATGTCTTCGATCGTGACATGTTTGGGCACGAGCAGACGCATATGGTCTTTGACATCTTGCTTCATTTCCTCAGGTGTTTTGCCCGAAGACAAAATATCCGAAAGCACATCATAGCGCACGGTTTTTTCCATATCGATATCGCTGATATCGAAGGGCAGATCTTGTTGGGTGATGTCGACGATGTTGTTGCCGACCACCGAATAGCGCACGCCGCCTGCGGCGATGACATCTACTCGGTTGATGCCGCTGTTTTGAATTTTGCGCGCTGTTTCCAGCGACAAAATTTCGCCTTTTGTTGCAAACACTTCGCCTGTAACATCACTGACAATGTTGTCTGCCGCTTCCTTGCCTGCGATTCTCGCGGCAAGTGCCAATTTTTTATTTAATTTGTATCTGCCCACAACGGCAAGGTCATATCTTCGGTTATCAAAAAACATGGCATCTGTCAGCGAACGGGCATTTTCCACCGTGGGCGGCTCGCCGGGACGCAGACGTCTGTAAATTTCCAACAACCCTTCGTCCACGCTTGTGGTGTTGTCTTTTTCCAGCGTTGCGGTTATTTTTTTATGATCTCCGAAAAATCGGATAATTTCTTCGTTTGTCCCAAGCCCGAACATGCGCATGAGCATGGTAATGGGCAGTTTTCGGGTTCTGTCTACGCGCACATACATCACATCATTGGCGTCTGTTTCAAATTCCAGCCAAGCGCCTCGGCTGGGAATGAGCTGCGCAGAATACAATTCTTTTCCCGTTTTGTCTATTTCGGAATAAAAATATGCGCCGGGTGAGCGAACCAACTGGCTGACAATGACGCGCTCTGCGCCGTTGATGATAAAGGTTCCCTTTTCCGTCATAATCGGAAAATCGCCCAAATACACATCTTGTTCAATTTTTACGCCTGTTTCCTTAAAGGTTAAACGCACCTTCACGCGCAAAGAACGGGAATAGTTGGCATCGCGCTCCTTACACTCTTCGATATCATATTTCGGTTCTCCGTAAAGATTGTAGTCCAAAAACTCCAAAATCAATTCGCCCGAATAGTCCGTTATCGGCGAAATGTCATCAAAAACTTCCCGAAGCCCTTTTTCCAAAAACCATTCATATGATTTCTTTTGGATTTCAATCAGGTTCGGCATTTCCAAATTTTCGCTGATTTTCGAAAAACTCATTCGTTCAACGTGGCCGGTTTTTACTGCATGCACCAAAATCAGTCACCCCTTTAATATTAAATAGCACTATAA
>CALFLU010000081.1 GCA_937880125.1 uncultured Eubacteriaceae bacterium | reverse complement strand
TGAGGGAACCCTCCTTGGGACCTGTTTTCGGTGTCAAAGGCGGAGCAGCGGGGGGCGGCTATGCGCAGGTGATTCCCATGGAGGATATCAACTTGCACTTTACGGGAGACTTACATGCCATCGGTGCTGCCAACAACTTGCTTGCAGCCATGGTGGATAATCATATTTTTCACGGAAATGAAAAAAATATCGACACAAGACGCATCACCTGGCGCAGGGCGCTGGATATGAACGATAGGCAGCTGCGCAACACCGTTTCGGGGCTGGGCGGAAAAATGCAGGGCGTACCGCGCGAAGACGGATTTGATATCACGGTCGCCAGCGAGATTATGGCAATATTTTGTTTGTCGAATGATATCGAGGATCTAAAAAAAAGGTGTGCGCAAATCATTGTCGGCTATGACCGCAGCGGCTTGCCCGTGACAGCGGGAGACATTCGCGCGCAGGGTGCCATGGCAGCACTGCTCAAAGATGCCCTGAAGCCAAATCTTGTGCAGACCCTGGAGGCCACGCCCGCTTTTGTACACGGCGGGCCCTTTGCCAACATTGCCCACGGGTGCAATTCGGTCATTGCCACACGCATGGCAATGCATTTTGCAGACTATGTCATCACCGAGGCGGGTTTTGGTGCGGATTTGGGCGCAGAAAAATTCTTTGATATCAAGTGCCGCATGGCAGGTCTTGAGCCCGATGCGGTGGTGGTGGTTGCCACCATTAAGGCGCTGAAATACAACGGCGGTGTGTCAAAGGAAAATGTGACCAAAGAAGACTTGGCAGCCTTGGAAAAGGGGCTGCCCAACTTGCTCAAACATGTAGAAAATATTCGAGAAGTCTATGGGCTGCCCGCAGTGGTGGCAATTAATAAATTTCCGCATGATACCGATGCCGAGATTGCCTTGGTGGAAGAAAAGTGCGGTGCCATGGGCGTAAATGCTGTGTTGTCGGAAGTGTGGCAAAAGGGCTCAGAGGGTGGTCTTGCCCTGGCAACAGAGCTGCTGGCGCTGCTGGAACAAGAAAAACCCAAGCTGCAATTTGCCTATGAATTGAATGAGCCAATCAAAGAAAAAATCAATCATATCGCAACAAAAATTTATGGTGCCGACGGTGCGGACTATTCGGCGAAGGCCAATAAAGAGATTGCCGATTTAGAAAAACTGGGCTTTGGAAATCTGCCCGTCTGCATTGCCAAAAACCAATATTCGCTGACAGATGATCCCACAAAGCTGGGTCGTCCCACGAACTTTCGCATTACGGCAAGGGATGTGACAATTTCTGCCGGGGCAGGCTTTATTGTGGTGTTGACAGGGGATATTATGAAAATGCCCGGTTTGCCCAAGGTGCCTGCCGCCGAAAAAATAGACGTCGATGCCACAGGTATTATAGAAGGGTTGTTTTAACATGGAAAATCAATGGGGTGCTGTTTCGGTAAATGAGTTTTTGGATGCATTGTATTCAAAAGAGCCTGTGCCCGGGGGTGGTGGTGTTGCGGCGCTTTGCATAGCTTTGGGTGCCTGCCTTTGCGGCATGGTATCTCATTTAACGGTGGGCAAAAAAAAATATAGCCAATACGAAGAAGAAATGCAGCAAATTATCAAACGTGCGCTTTTTTTGAAAAACAAGAGTGCAATGATGATTGAAGAAGATGCAAAGCAATTTCTTTTATTGCAGGAAGCATACAGCAAAACCGCACAAACCGAAGAGGAAAAGCAAAAAAAACAACAGCAAATTCAGCAGGCACTGCACAGTGCGCTTAAGCCTTCGCTCTATTGCATACGCACGGCAAACGATGTGGTGATTTTGCTGGAAGAATTGCTCGAAAAAGGCAACAGCCTTTTGCTCAGCGATGTGGGGGTGGGTGCAGAATGCATTGGTGCAGGCGTCAAAAGCGCATGGTTGACAGTGCTCATTAACCTAAATCTTATTGAAGATAAGGCGCTGGTGACACAAATCAGGGAACAAACCGAAAAAACTGTCATAGATACGACAAAAAGATGCAACAAAATTTATGAAAAGGTGGAAGGTGTTTTATGCAAGACAAAGAATTAAGAGGACAGCCGGTCGCAGAAAAAATTACGGCAGAAGTAAAAAAACATGTTGCGGAAATGAAAGAAAAAAGTAGCCTGCCGACACTTTCCATGATTCGTGTGGGAGACCGCATTGAAGATATGGCTTATGAGCGCAGTGCGCAGCGTCGTATGGAACTTTGCGGGATTAATACCCAGAGCGAGGTGTTAAAAAGTGATGTGACAACCCAGCAGCTGATTCGTGTCATTCAAAAAAATAATGAAGCAAAAGAAATAAACGGAATTTTGCTGTTTCAGCCGCTGCCTGCGCACATTGACGTGGAGGCCGTGAAAAGAGCCATTGATCCCATCAAGGATGTGGATTGCAACAATCCCCTCAGCAGCGCCAGAATGTATTTGGACGACAATGACGCATTGATTCCCGCAACACCGGGTGCGGTGATGGAAATATTGGACTATTACGACATTGCGCTGGAGGGTGTCAGTGTTGCCGTTTTGGGGCGATCAATGATTGTGGGCAAGCCCTTGAGCATGATGCTGCTGGGCAGAAACGCAACCATCACGGTGTGCCATTCCAAAACAAAAAACCTTGCGGAAATATGCAAAATGGCTGATATTGTGGTATCGTGTATCGGAAAACCGAAATTTGTCACAGAAGAATATGTCACCCCCAACAGCATTGTCATTGATGTGGGCATCAACTTGGACAAAAACAACAAGCTGTGCGGAGATGTGGATTATGAACGTGTGGCACCTGTGGTGCAAGCCATCACGCCGGTGCCCGGCGGAGTGGGTTCGGTAACCACCTCGGTGCTTGCGCAAAATCTCTTAAAAGCATTCTACATGCAAAACCGTTAACAGCACTGTCGGAATTTGGTGCACTCCACATGAAAAGACCGTTTTTGGTGGCAGTATTGGTCATTGCTTTTTCTGTTGTGTTAACGCAATGGAATAACTCTGCGTTGATGGGTCTTTTGCTTTGCGGGATTGGGTTTGTGTTGTGTTATTTAAAAAAAGAACAAAAATATCGAAAAGAAGTCATGATACTTTTAGGTATCGCTTCTTTTTTTATTTGTTATACCTCCGTGATTATTCATTATCCCTATGGATTAAAGGCATACAACGAACAGCGGGTAAATGTGACGTTTCAGGTACTTAGCGAGCCTGAGCAGCGCGCAAAATACACGCAGGTAGAGGCCTTGGCACGCCATGTGGAAAGCGAAGAGGGTTCTAAGTGGTTGCAGCAAAAGGTTCTTTTGCGCATTTACGGCGATATAGGCAATATTGTGCCGGGAGATTATTATCGTGCAAAAATGAAAGTCTTCGAGCCGAGAGGGGCACAGAGCAGGACAGAATTTGATTACAATTTATATTTAAAATCACAACGCATTTATACGATTGCCAACGTATCTTCAAAGGATATAGCAAAAGTTGCCGACGGGCACTTGTTGTTATTTACCGATAAAATATACGACTTAAAACGCGCCATGGTGCAAAAGATGCAGGAAATGATGCCGCAAGAGGCGCTGGAGGTGGTGCGCGGTATTATGTGGGGAGACAGAATGCCGGACGGAGAAGTAAAAGAAAACTTGACGACCATTGGTGCGGCGCATATTTTGTCTGTCAGCGGACTGCATGTAGGCTATGTGTATCTCTTGATAACATTTTTGTTGCGGTGGACAAAGCTCAGTGCACGCAAACAAATGGTGGTTGTAATGGCTGTGTTGTTGGTGTATGCTGCCATGTCGGCTTTTGCTGTTAGTGTTTTGCGCGCCTGCATCATGTTTGCCGTTTTGCAAAGCGCAAAGATCCGAAAAAAAGTATACGATCCGCTGTCGGCCATTTCTTTGGCAGCCATCATCGTATTGTTGCTCAATCCTCTTACGCTGTTTACGGCCTCTTTTCAACTGTCCTTTATCTCGGTTGCGGGCATTGTATTTTTTGTGCGTATAATAAATTTGCAGACGAGTCGGCTTCCTGTGATTGTTCGCAGCATTGTGCAGACGATGGGCATTACCATTTGTGTGCAATTGTGTATTTTGCCGATACTTTTGTACCATTTTTCAGAAATATCATTGATATCCGTCTTTGCCAATGTGGTGATTATTCCGCTGGCGGGTTTGATTGTTATTACGGCTTTTTTGGGAATGTTTCTTTGTTTTTTGCCCTTTGCGCAACCCTATTTTGCATTTTTGACGATGCAGGTTTATCTTTTGCAAGTGGCGGCCGGCAAATTTGCCGCAACCAAATATGCCGTCATAAACCTGCCTGCCATGCCGCTATCGATGGCTGTGGCGTTTTATATAGGTCTGTTTGCTTTGTTTGGGTATTTTGATTTTAAAAAGCGAAGCACGCGAAGAATTTTTGCCCTATCGATGGTTTTGTGCGCATTTGTTTTTGTAGTGCAGATGGGCGCAGGTTAGATTTATTCTTAAAATACATGGCAATCTTTTGTGATATCTTATACAATAGATATGAAAAAAATGGGGAATAAAAATGGCAAAAGCAAAACCGAAAACTTTTTATACCTATCGCGATTTGGTGAATATGATTCGCCTCAACGAAGGGGAGAGACCTTTTTATATATACGGAAAAGACATCTATATTGCCGAACGTTTGATTACAAACTTATATGTGCAGCAATTAAACGAGAGTTTTTTGGATTTCAATTTCAAAAAAGTGGATGCAAAAAAAATGTCGGTGGCAAGCCTAATCGACGAATGCAATGTATTGCCTGTATTTGATAATAAAAAATGTATTTTTGTCTATGACAGTCCGATTTTTTCGAAAAATAAATCCTATGAAAAACAAGCCAAAGAACTCATTGCCTATTTGGAAGAAATACCCGATTATTTGATGTTGGTCTTTTTTTCGGAAGAAAATGCCACCTGGTCAAACAGCGCGTTTGGCTTTTTTATGAAAAACAATGCGGCATTGGATTTAAGCAATGCCCATAGTCGGTTGATGGCAGAATGGTTGCGTGCGGGCGCCAAAAGCATTTCATTGGACATTTCGTCGCAAAATGTGGACTATTTGATCGAATATTGCGGGCATCATGCAAATACGCCGGAAGTGAATGCGCGGATGCTATATACGGAATTGGTAAAACTGGCTGATTATTGCGATGACAAAGAGGTAACGCAAGATGCCATACAGCGTATTTGCACGCCCTATGGCAATGAGAGTCTTGAAGAAATGCTGTGCAGTCTCAATGAAAAAAAAGTAAGCGAAGTGCTTTACTTAAGCGATATGTTGATGAAAAACAATGTGTATCCCACTGTGCTGCTAAGTGCACTCAGCAATAATTTTATGGTGATGCTATTCTATAAAGAACTTGCAAAAGAGAAAAACGTGACCGTATGGGACATGTTGAGCGAGGTAAAAAAAAGCGACATGCTTCGCTATACACATAAAGAGCGTTTAGAAAACATCATGAACCAAAGCAAAAATTATTCGCGCGTAAAGATTTATGAAACCCTCGTGGCTTGCGCAAAATATGATGACGATGTGAAGAGCGGAAAAGTAGATGCAAAGGCCGGCTTTTTGCAGTTGCTCTGCCATATTTGTGCTTGACAATGCCCTTGGCAGATGGTAGTCTTTTATGTATCAATAATCGTTGCTGGGGGAGCATATTGCTGAGAAATTGACCCTTATACCTGAACCGGGTAATGCCGGCGTAGGAAAGCAAACCAAGGCTCACTGTTTTAGGCTTCCTCCATGGATGGAGGTTTTTTTATGCAAGAATTTTTATCATCTACACCGGGGCAACTGCTTGCCGTTGCCGTCATCATCGCTTTGCTTGTTTTGATTTTTAAGACGACGAAAAAAGAAAAAAGAACCAATGTGAAAGCCATGACCTATTCGGCCATCGGCATTGCAATCGCTTTTGTGCTGAATACCTTTGTGGTATTCAAAATGCCCCAGGCGGGCAGCGCAACGCTGTTTTCGATGCTGGTGATAGTCTTAATCGGCTACTGGTTCGGTCCCTCCACGGGCATCATGGCCGGTGTGGCCTTTGGCATACTCAATATGCTTTATGCGCCGTTTGTCGTGCACCCGATTCAGTTTTTATTAGACTATCCCCTTGCTTTTGGCATGTTGGGGGTTTCGGGTTTTTTCGGGAAAATGAAAAATGGGCTGCAATGGGGATATTTGACAGCGGTGTTTGGCAGGTATATTTGCCATGTGCTGTCGGGGATTATCTTTTTTGCAGAATATGCGGGAGAGGCAAATGCGGTTCTGTATTCTTTCGCCTACAATGCAACCTATTTGGGTATTGAGGCAATCATTACCTTTGCACTGCTGTGGGTTCCTGTGATTCGCAACGCCTTTCAACGAATAAAAAAAGGAATCGCATAATACCCGCCAATGAAAAAGCCGCAGTACTGCGGCTTTTTCATTGTGAAAGAAGAACACAATAGGGTATAATAAAAAAATATACAAAACAGAGTTTCGGAAAGAAGAAAAACATGAAATATAAAACCTCTTATCACGTACATACCACCTATTGCGATGGAAAAAATACGGCACACGAGATGGTACTTGCCGCCATTGACAAAGGATTTACCCACCTGGGCTTTGCCTCTCACGGACCTGTGGGAGTGCATCATACAGAAGATATGTTGATGAAAAAGGAAGCTTTTGGTGCCTATAAAAACGAAGTACTGCGTTTGCAACAAGACTATAAAGATAAAATAGAAATTTTGCTGGGGCTGGAGTATGACTGTTATGAAGGCGAAGGAATGGCAAAGGAAATTGCACCTGAGGAATTGGATTTTTTTATCCTCAGCATTCACTCCCTGGGTGTCGGAAAAGACAAGCGACCCATTGATTGCTCCGCAAAAGAGATGGAAGAGCTCATTGCGCTTGCCGACGGAGATGTAAGAGAAGTCGTAAGGCGTTATTATGCATTGTTGGGCAGCCAGGCGATTAAAGAATCGGCTCCTATCATAGGACACATCGATATCATCAAAAAAAACAACGTCGGGAACAAATTTTTCAATGAAAAAGAAAACTGGTATTTGGATATCGTTGAGCAATGCGCAAAACAAATTAAGCAGGCAGGCAGCGTGGTGGAGATCAACACCGGCGGCGTGGTGCGTTATGGAAAGGAATGCTTGTATCCCTCCGATGAAATACTTGAAATGTTGCGTGATATGAAGATTGATCTGATGCTGAATTCAGACGCCCACAAGGCGGAAAACATTGATTTTTATTATGAAGAAATGATGCAAAAGATGAAAGATATGCATATTAAAAACTTGACGATACGCACCAAAGACGGGTGGGAAACGCATGAAATTGGCTGAGAAGATGAAAATAGAGGTGGGGCAAAAAATTGCGGATATGCATATTCATTCCACGGAATCTGACGGCAGGCTGACGCCGGAGGAGATTGTGCGTATGGCAGAAAAAATATCGCATTTGGCTGCGGTGGCCATTACGGACCATGACACAACCGCAGGCAGTCACCGTGCCCTTGCCTATGGCTCGCAGTCGGTGGAGATTGTTGCGGGAATAGAATTCAGCTGTGTGCGGCGTAACAAAGAAGTGCATATATTAGGCTATTACATAGATGTGGAAAACAAAGAACTCTTGAATGTCGAAGAAAAAATGCTCGATTTTCGCGTGCAGAGAGCGGAAAAGTTTGTACGCAAGCTCAACGAACACGGCATTGCTGTCACCCTTGAAGACGTGTATCGATACGCGGGCGGCAAGGCGGTGGGCAGACCGCATATTGCCCGGGCAATTTTGCGTGGTGGCTATGTACAGAGCCTGGAAGAAGGGTATGAAAAATATCTGTCCCCGCAAAGCGAGACCTATGTGCCGCGGCAAAAGATGCATGTGGAGGAAGCCGTGAGGCTGATAGAAAATGCGGGCGGTTGCAGCGTGTTTGCACATCCTGCATCTGTCAAAGACCCATCGCTGGTGGAGGAGGTCATTGCCTTGGGTGTAAGGGGTATAGAGGTCTATCACCCTACACACAGTGCCGAGGCTAGTAAATGCTTTTTGGATTTGGCGCAAAAACATGGTCTGTATATCACCGGGGGCAGCGACTTTCATTTCAGCAACCCCATGCGGTGTACGGTGATTGGTGAATGCGGTGTGGATTATCGAGAAATATTAAAAATGAAAAAAGTATTTGGATAAAAAAAGACATGTCAAACATGTCTTCTTTCTTCTAAGACCAATATTTTCGGTCGAGATTGCGATATTGTATGGCTTCGGCAATGTGCGGTGTGAGAATATCTTCGCTGTCATCTAAATCGGCAATGGTGCGCGCCAGTTTCAAAATGCGATGGTAGGCGCGGCTGCTGAGATCTAAGCTCGTGAACGCTTTTTTCATCAGGCGTTCTTCGGCTTCGCCCAATCGGCAATAAGTTTCGATTTGCCGCGGTGACAAAGCAGAGTTAAACAGCGTCTTGGTGCCGCGATAGCGCGCAAGTTGAATGCTTCTTGCTCGATTGACACGCTCTTTGATGGAGGCGGATTTTTCGCCCTGTGAACGGTCTTTTAATTTTTCGTAGGATGTGGAAGGCACTTCAATATGAATATCGATACGATCCAGCATGGGACCGGAGATTTTACTGAGATAGCGTTTGATTTCGAGCATGCTGCAATGGCAGCGGTTGGATGGGGAACCATAATAGCCGCAGGGGCAAGGGTTCATGCTGGCAAGCAACGTAAAGGAAGAGGGATAGGTAATGGTTGCCGATACGCGAGAAACCGTGACAATTTTGTCTTCAAGGGGTTGACGCAAGGTTTCCAAAGCGGATTTTTGAAATTCAGGCAATTCATCGAGGAATAAAACCCCCAGATGGGAAAGGGACACTTCGCCAGGACGGGGAATGCGTCCGCCGCCTGTGAGTGAAGTTTCGCTGATGGTGTGGTGAGGCGCACGATAAGGGCGAGAAGTAATAAGCGGTGTTTCGCGCTTTAGCAGTCCGGCAATGCTGTAAATTTTTGTCACTTCCAGCGATTCGCTTTTGGTCATGTCGGGAAGAATGGTCGGAAAACAGCGCGCAAGCATGGTTTTGCCGCTGCCTGGCGGGCCGATCATCAGCATATTATGCGCACCTGCCGCCGCCACCTCCATGGCGCGTTTGGCGTTTTCTTGTCCTTTGACATCGGCGTAATCCGCGTGGTAGACATGGCTATCGCTGAGTTGTTCGTCGCCTGCCAGGGCGGTAAGCTCAACAGCGCCGGACACATAATCCGTCAGTTCGTTTAAATGTTTTACGGCAATGACATCAATGTCGTCGATGAGGCAGGCTTCCTTGCTGTTTTCGAAAGGGACAATGACGCGCTGCATGCCGTGGCGCTTGGCTTCAATAATCATGGGAAGGGTGCCGTCTATGCCGCGAATGGAACCGTCCAAACCCAGTTCGCCGAAAATGAGCGTATGACTCAAGTCGCGGGCGGATTTTATTTGTGCGGAAGAGAGTAAAATGCCCAGTGCCATGGGCACGTCATAGAGCGTACCTTCTTTTTTAATATGGCCAGGAGCCAGATTGACGGTGATGCGCTTTGCGGGAAGTGTGAATCCGCTGTTTTTGAGCGCCGAGGCAATGCGGTCTCGAGATTCCTTGACACAAGCATCGGGCAGACCCACCGTAATGAAGGCAGGCAGGCCTTTTACGATGTCCGTTTCAATATGAATCATATGACCGTCTACACCAATCAGGGTACAGCTTTTAATATTTGACAGCACGTTCGTCACCTCTTATAATGAAATATACACTACCCCAAAGGCTATTTCAAGCACTATTTGTGCGCTTAAACCTGGGGACATACTTATGCAAGGCGGTAAAATTTGGATACTTCATTGTATTGGCTTTGGTTGCGCGACATTGAAAAAGTTTCTGTGACAAAGAAACAAAAACTGCTGGAAAAATTTCATACTCCGCAGGCAATTTATGACGCAAATGCGGCCGAGTTGCTGGTTGGCGAAGACATTACCTTTGCGGAGGCGCAAAGCATTGCGACTCAAAAAGATTTGACTGCGGCAAAACAAGAGCAACAGCAGCTTCTTCAAAAAGGGATTGATATTGTAACGCCCGGACAAGAGGGATATCCTGCACCGTTGCACAATATCTATCATTATCCTTTGGTGCTGTATCGCCGCGGTGAATATGCCTTGTGTGACGATGATATTTATGTATCGATTGTGGGCTCGAGAAACGCCACGCAATATGGCGCACGCAGTGCAAAGGAAATTGCCTATCAGTTGGCAAAGAGAGGCATCGTCATTGTCAGCGGGTTGGCCTATGGCATTGATGCCGCCGCACACCAAGGAGCCCTGGAAGCGGGCGGCAAAACCGTTGCGGTGTTGGGATGCGGCATTGACGTGATTTATCCAAAGAGCAATGAACGTTTATATCATGAAGTGATGCATAGCGGCTGCATCATCAGCGAATACGGGCTGGGCATGAAGGCGGCGGTATATACCTTTCCTGCAAGAAATCGCATTATCAGCGGCTTGAGCATGGGCACCGTCATTGTGGAAGCTGCAGCCAAAAGCGGTGCGCTGATTACGGCAAAGCTGGCACTGGAGCAAAATCGGGAAGTGTTTGCCGTGCCCGGCAGCATTATGAGTCCAACCAGTGACGGAACAAATGCATTGATAAAAAACACTGCCGCAAAGCTGGTTACTTCTTATGAAGATATTTTAGAAGAGATTTTGCCTGCCTATGCCAGGAAAAATGCAGAAGCAAAAAATGCGGTAGTGCAAGAGACAAAACAGCTGCCGAAATTGGGTGAAGAGGAAGAAAAAATATATCAATTGATCTTAAAAGGAATTAACGATATCGACGAAATTGCCCTGCAAGCAAATCTTGCCACTTCTGCGGTTTCTTCGATGTTGACCATGATGGAAATTGACGGCGTGGTCTATAAAGATAAAGGGAGTTTCTTTATATCATAATTGCATATTTGTATATGCTTTGCTATAATGACAGCCTTGTACAAACATACTTGCCGACGAAAAAAACGCCCGCTTTGGCTGTGTCGGCGACGGGAGGAATAGTTGAAAACATTAGTCATCGTTGAGTCGCCGGCAAAGGCGAAAACCATTCGAAAATATCTGCCGGCGAATTACAAAGTAGAAGCTTCTATGGGACATATAATCGATTTACCGAGAGAACAAATGGGCATTAACATCGAAAAAGATTTTAAGCCCCTTTATATAGCCATGCCCGACAAAAAAGAAGTGGTAAAAAGGCTGAAAGCAGAGGCCAAAGCCAGCGAGCAAATTTTCTTAGCGACGGACCCGGACAGAGAAGGCGAGGCCATCAGTTGGCATATAGCCAATTTACTGGGAGTGGATTTGAACGAAGATGTGCGTGTGGAATTTCATGAAATTACGAAAAACGCCGTAAGCAATGCCTTTGAACACAGGCGCAAAATTGATATGGATTTGGTCAATTCGCAGCAGGCACGGCGCATATTGGACAGGTTGGTAGGCTATAAGTTGAGTCCGTTTTTGTGGAACAAGGTGAAAAAAGGACTCAGTGCGGGCAGAGTGCAGTCGGTGACGACGAGGATGATTGTGGATCGGGAAGAGGAAATTGAACGATTTGTGCCGAAAGAGTATTGGCTGATCAGTGCCTTTTTGAAAAAGACTGCAAAAGAAAAAAGTTTTGAAGCAAAATTTTATGGCATTGACGGCAAGAAAACGGAAATTAAAACAGAGGACGAAGCCAAGGCAATTTTGCAAAAGGTTGAAAACGGTCAGTATGTGGTGCAAAAGGTCAAGCAGAGCAAACGCCAAAAAAATGCGCCGTTTCCTTTTACCACGAGTACCCTTCAACAGGAGGCCAATAAAAAGCTCGGATTTACGACAAAGAAAACCATGATGGTTGCCCAACAGCTCTATGAAGGTGTGGAGGTGGCCGGACAAGGCTCGACGGGTTTAATTACGTATTTGAGAACAGACTCCATACGTGTCAGCGAAGAGGCGCGTGCCTCTGCGCTGCATTATATCACCGAACAGTATGGCAAAGAATATGCCATGTATGCTACGCGAAAAACCACGAAAAAAGGCAGCGTGCAAGATGCCCATGAGGCGATTCGCCCCACGATGATTGCCCTGAGTCCGCAAAGCATTGCCTCTTCGCTCACACGGGACCAGGCAAGGTTATATGACTTGATTTATAAACGATTTTTGGCATCCAACATGAAACCTGCGCAATATGATGTGCTAACGGTGGATATTGACTGCAATGATGTGATGTTTCGCTCAACAGGCTCGGTGCTTATCTTTGACGGATATTTGAAGTTGTATGACAATAAAACGGAAGAAGATCAGGAAAATATGTTGCCGTTGCTTGCGCAAGGAGACGTGCTGCTGTTGGATAAAATCACCTCCGATCAAAAATTTACGCTTCCGCCGGCACGCTATACGGAGGCCTCACTGGTTAAAGCGCTGGAAGAAAAAGGCATTGGCCGACCCAGCACCTATGCTGCGACCATTGCAACGATATTAAACAGACAATATGTGACACTGGAAGAAAAGAAATTCAAACCCACGGAGTTGGGCATTATTGTCACCGATGTGATGAAAGAGCATTTTAAAGGCATTATCGACATCGACTTTACGGCACAGATGGAAAACGATTTGGACAAAGTCTCGGAAGGAGATGTGGATTGGGTGGAGCTGATTCGGGCGTTTTACGGTGACTTTGAAAAGGATTTGAAAAAAGCCGAGGGGATGGATAAAATCAAAATTCCCGACGTTGTCAGCGGCGAAAAATGTGAAAAATGCGGCAGCGACATGCTCATCAAAGATGGGCGATACGGAAAGTTTTTGGCCTGTTCCGCTTTTCCGAAGTGCAAAAATGTGAAGTCGATTTTAGAAACCGTTGCGGCAAAATGTCCGCAGTGC
This sequence comes from uncultured Eubacteriaceae bacterium, assembly GCA_937880125.1. GTDB lineage: Bacteria > Bacillota > Clostridia > Eubacteriales > UBA1433 > UBA1433. The sequence goes on along the minus strand of CALFLU010000081.1, from coordinate 11,276 downwards.
GGCGCGGAGTTGGTGAAGCGCAAAACGAAAAGAGGAAAAATATTTTACGGCTGCTCGGCCTATCCGGCGTGTAATTATCTCACCTGGGGTGTGCCGACCAAAGAAAAATGTGAAACCTGCGGCAGCCTGAAGTTTAAAAAGACACGGGCAAAGAACGCGAAAGCGTCCTGCCTGGTGTGTGATGCAGAGAAGGAATAAATGAATATTTATACAAAAAAATGAATATATGCAATGAAAAGATGGTCAATGGGGTCATCTTTTTATTTACTGCAAATTTTTATTTCAAAATTCAGTTTATTGTGGTAAATTATAGCTGGTTCATAAATTGAAAACAGATTCTATGTGACAGAGATATAAAATGATTGACTGGATATGGAGGAAAAAAATGTTTCATGCCACGACGATTGTAGCGGTCAAGAAAAATAATCGTTCTGCAATGGGGGGAGACGGGCAAGTAACCATGGGGCAGCAGACGGTGATTAAGCATGGTGCCGTGAAAGTAAGAAAAATATACCATGACAAAGTATTGGTGGGTTTTGCCGGCTCGGTGGCGGATGCCTTTGCTTTGTCGGATAAATTTGAAGCGAAGTTGGAGTTGTACAGCGGAAACTTGAATCGGGCGGCGGTGGAGCTTGCCAAAGAATGGCGAACGGACAAAGCCTTGCGAAAGTTGGAGGCGTTGCTCATTGCAATGGACGAGGAGAGCATGCTCGTTATTTCAGGCACCGGTGAAGTGATTGCGCCGGATGATGATGTGGTGGCCATCGGCAGCGGCGGCATGTTTGCTATGGCAGCGGCCAAGGCACTGCAAAAGTATTCTGATTTGGAAGCGGAAGATATTGCCCGCGAGGCCCTTAAAATTGCCTCGGAAATTTGTGTGTTCACCAACACCAACATTAAAGTTCTTACGCTGGAGGAAGGGGGAGAGGTAAAATGACGGAATATACCCCTAAAGAAATAGTCGCGGAATTGGATAAATTTATTATCGGTCAGGAAGATGCAAAAAAGGCAATGGCGGTTGCGCTGCGCAACCGTTATCGACGCAGTTTGCTGTCAGAAGAATTGCAAGAAGAAATTACACCGAAAAATATAATCATGGCCGGACCTACCGGTGTGGGCAAAACGGAAATTGCACGCCGATTGGCCAAGTTGGTGCAAGCGCCCTTTTTGAAAGTGGAAGCCACAAAGTTTACCGAAGTGGGCTATGTGGGCAGAGATGCCGAAAGCATGGTGCGCGATTTGGTGTATACGGCCATTCGCATGACAAAGGACATCAAGTTTGACGAGGTAAAGTCAAAAGCTGAGGAAATGGCAAACGAAAAACTGCTGGATTTGCTTGTGCCGGTGATGAAAAAGAAAGCCAAGTCACAGACGCCCTTTGACATGATATTCGGTGCGTCAAACACAGAGGAAGAAGGCGAAGCGGATCCCGCGGCGATGACAGACGAGCTTAGGCTTAAGCGCAGCGAAATCGAACGCAAATTGCGGGCGGGTATGATGGAAGAGGAAAAAGTGGACATTTTTGTGGATGACAACAGCTCCATGCCCATTGGCGTCATTGGCCAGGGGATGGGCGAGGATATGAATATCAACGACATGCTGGGAGGCATTCTTCCCAAAAAGAAGAAAAAAAGACGCGTGAGCATTTCGGAAGCGCGAAAAATATTGATCCAACAGCAGGCAGACAAACTTTTGGATATGGATGCCGTTATCGAAGAAGGTCTTCGTAATGCGGAGCAAAACGGCATTATATTTTTGGACGAGATTGACAAAATAGCGGGAAACAGCGAATTTCGAAGCGGCCCGGATGTATCCAGAGAAGGGGTGCAGCGCGATATTTTGCCCATTGTGGAAGGAAGCACGGTGAACACAAAATACGGGCCTGTGAATACGGATCATATTTTGTTTGTTGCCGCAGGCGCTTTTCATATGAGCAAAGTCTCTGACCTAATTCCCGAATTGCAAGGGCGCTTTCCCATCAAAGTGGATTTGCATAATTTGAATTTGGAGCACTTTAAACAGATACTGACACAGCCGCAAAATGCGATTATCAAGCAATATACCGAGCTGCTTGCCACGGAAAACGTGAAACTGGTCTTTGAAGAAAGTGCGTTGGAGGAAATTGCCAAAGTGGCGATTTTTCAAAATGAAAACAACGAAAACATCGGTGCGCGCAGGTTGCATACCGTGATGGAAAAATTGTTGGAAGATTTGTCCTATAACGCGGACGACTATGCGCATCAAACAGTGACCATTGACAAAGCCTACGTGGACAATGTGTTCGATTTGCAAAAATATCTGCAAAACATGGAAAAATACATTATATAAAACAGAATTTGATTTTATATAAACAGAGGAGAATGAAATGAATCTACTCGAAAAAACGAGAAAACTCAACATGGCACTGCAGCTTTCGGGAGACGGTGTGCTCTCGTTTGAAGAATTGTGTTTTATGTTGAGCGAAATCTTGAAATGCAATGTCTATATTGCCAATGTAGAGGGAAATTTTTTAGGCTATGCTTATTTGCCCCACAACGCCTGCGATATCAACATGAAGGCCATTGAAGATAAAAAATTTCCGGAAGAATATAATGCATACCTGATATCGTTGAAAGAAACCAAGGCCAATCAATACGAGGAAAATCCAAAGTGCGCCTATTTTGACGTCTATTGCGTCATGCAGCGCCGATATGTAACCGTCGTGCCAATCAACGGCGGCGGAAAACGCCTGGGCACCATGGTGTTGGCAAAAAATGAAGTCAGCTTTTCGGATGAAGATTTGGTTTTAAGCGAATACAGCGCGACGATTGTTGCCATGGAGTTGATGCGCTTGAGCAACATTGCTTTGATGGAAAAAGAACAACAAGACAGCAATCTCAAACTGACGATTTCCACACTGTCTTACACGGAAATGCAGGCTGTCAAGGCGGTGTTTCAAAGCTTTGAACAAGGCAAGTATGAAGGAACGGTTGTGGTAAGCAAAATTGCGGCACAAACAGGCATCACCCATTCGGTGATTGTCAATGCGCTGCGCAAGTTGGAGAGCGGGCGGGTGATTCAGACGCGATCTTTAGGCATGAAGGGCACTTATATTAAGCTTTTAAACGATGAATTGATAGAAAATATGGACATGGAATAAAAAAAGTTGTACATTTTTTGTGAATATGATATGATGTTACAGCACTAAAAAGCACATTGCGAAATGCGGCGAAAAGCCCCAGGGTCGTAACGGTGTCCGCAAGGAATGAATACGGCTGAAAACGCAATGGATGAAAAACCGAGGAGGAAAAAATTATGTCTTATGTAAGCATGAAACAATTGCTTGAAGCAGGGGTTCATTTTGGGCATCAGACCCGCAGATGGAATCCCAAAATGAAAGAGTACATCTACACACAACGAAACGGGATTTACATCATTGACCTTCAAAAAACCGTGGGCAAAATCAATGAAGCCTACGATTTTGTGCGTTCTGTGGCAGAAGAAGGAAAACAGGTTCTGTTTGTCGGAACAAAAAAACAAGCACAGGAAAACATCAAAAAAGAAGCGCTCCGTTGCGGAGAGCTCTATGTGGAACATCGCTGGTTGGGCGGCACGCTGACAAACTTTAAAACCATCAGTAAACGTGTGGCAAGACTGGAAGAATTGGAAAAAATGGAGAGCGACGGCACGTTTGAACTGCTCCCGAAAAAAGAAGTCATCAATCTCTTGCGTGAGAAAGAAAGACTCGAAAAGTTTTTGGGCGGCATCCGCGAAATGAAAAAAATGCCGGGAGCCCTATTTGTAATAGACCCGAAAAAAGAAAGAATCGCTATTTTGGAAGCGAGAAAATTAGATATTCCCATCGTCGCCGTGGTGGACACGAACTGTGATCCGGAAGAAGTGGATTATCCCATTCCCGGCAATGACGATGCCATTCGTGCAGTGGCACTGATTTCAAAAATCATGGCCAATGCGGTTTTAGAAGGAAAACAAGGCGAACAATTTGCAGAAGAAGCTGCGCCTGCTGCTGAGACAAGTACCAAAGCGCAAACACAAGAAGCGCCCAAGGCGGCAGAAGCTGCAAAAGAGCAGGAAGAGCCCAAAGCGGAGCCTGTTGAAACAGTGCAAAAAGAAGAGCCGAAGATCGAAGAAGTAAAAGAAGAAGTCGTCGAAGAGCCGAAGGCTGCTCAAGAGCAACCGGAAAAAGCTGTCGACGCGGAAGATGAAAAATAAAATTAAAGCAAAGGTAGAATAAAATGGAAATAACAGGAGCAATGGTAAAGGAACTCAGAGAAAAAACAGGTGCGGGCATGATGGACTGCAAAAAAGCGCTTGTTGCCACTGAGGGCAATGTGGAGAAAGCAATCGATTTTTTGCGTGAAAAAGGATTGGCAAGTGCGCAAAAAAAAGGCAGCCGCGTGGCTGCGGAAGGCGTTGTGGCATCCTACATTCATATGGGAGGCAAAATCGGTGTTTTGGTTGAAGTGAACTGTGAGACGGATTTTGTTGCAAAGAATGAAAACTTTTTAAATTTCGTAAAAGATATTTCGATGCATATCGCAGCGAGCAATCCGTTGTATTTGACAGAAGAAGAAGTGCCGCAAGATGTTGTTGACAGCGAAAAGGCAATTTATAAGGCGCAAGCCATGAATGAAGGCAAACCCGAAAATATCGCCGAAAAAATGGTAGAAGGGCGCATCAAGAAATATTTCAAAGAAGTTTGCTTGATGGATCAGCCTTTTGTAAAAGACATGGACAAAACAATTGCAGACGTGGTGCAAGAAACCATAGCCGCTATCGGTGAAAATATCAAAATCCGCCGATTTACACGATATCAAATGGGCGAGGGATTGGAAAAACGAAGCTGTGATTTTGCGGCAGAGGTTGCGGAACAAATAAAATAAGCTCAAAAAACAAAACCAAGCAGCTTGCTGCTTGGTTTTTGATTTCCCGCATTTTGGGTTTGAAAAATGGGCAGATATGTTGTATGATATTACAAAGAAAAAAGTTTTAAAAGGCGGGCATAAAATGGAAAAGCCAATCTATAAAAGGATTGTCATTAAAATGAGCGGTGAAGCGCTTGCGGGGAACAAGGGTTTTGGGTTGGATTGGGATACGATTAAAGCGATTTGCAACGACATTCGCGCAGTGGTGGCAATGGGTGTGCAAGTATGCATTGTCGTGGGCGGAGGCAACATTTGGAGAGGCAGAAGCGGCGTGGGGATGGATCGTGTCAATGCCGACTATATGGGGATGCTGGCCACGGTGATCAACGCCATGGCACTGCAAGACGCCCTGGAGCAGTTGGGTGTGGAAGTGCGCGTGCAAACAGCCATAGAAATGAAAGAACTCGCAGAGCCTTATATTCGCCGAAAGGCCATTCGTCATCTCGAAAAAGGGCGTGTGGTGATTTTTGGATTCGGAACAGGAAATCCGTACTTTACCACAGACAGTGCGGCGGCCTTGCGTGCTGCTGAAATGGAGGCGGACGTTATTTTATCGGCCAAGAACGTGGATGGTGTGTATGATTGCGATCCCAACCAGAATGAAGATGCAAAAATGTATCAGGCGCTGACCTATATCGATGTCTTGGACAAAGGGCTCAAGGTCATAGATTCTACTGCGGTATCGCTGTGCATGGACAACAATATCCCTATTCATATTTTTGGATTAAACCCCTACGGCAACATTCAAAAGGCCGTATGCGGTGAAAAAATCGGAACACTGATTGAAGGAGTGAAAGAATAGATATGGTCAAAACAATTGAAAAAAAAGCGGAAGAAAAGATGGAAAAAACCATAGACGTGCTCAAAAGTGATTTGAGCACACTTAGGGCAGGCAGGGCAAATCCCAAAATGCTCGATCGCGTGATGGCGGATTATTACGGAACGCCGACACCGATTTCGCAAATGGCGTCCATTACAGCGCCGGAGCCCCGCACGATTTTGATTCAGCCCTGGGACAGCAAAATGATATCGATCATCGAAAAGGCCATTTTGACCTCGGATATCGGCATTAATCCAAGTAACGACGGTCGGGTGATTCGCCTGTCTATTCCGCAGTTGACGGAAGAAAGAAGAAAAGAACTGGTAAAAGCGTCGAAAAAAGAAGGTGAAAACACAAAAGTCGCCATTCGAAACATTCGCCGCACAGCCATTGAAGAATTGAAAGCCGAAGAAAAAACCGGCGCCATTACGGAAGATGACTGCAAAAACGGCGAGAACTTGATTCAAAAGCTGACAGATGCCAAAGTCAAAAAAATCGACGAGATTGTCAAGGTTAAAGAAACAGAGATTATGTCGATTTAAAACAACAAAAAAATAAATACCCTCTACTTTATGCGGATATATATCCGCATAAAGTTTTGTGTATGAAGAAAGTGTATATGGAACATGGAAAAATATGTTGAGCTACTTGACAGACAAAACATACCGCACCACGTCGCAATGATTATGGACGGCAACGGCAGGTGGGCAAAAAAACGCGGCATGCCGCGGTTGTTTGGGCACAGGCAAGGTGTGGAAACAGTGGAAAAAATCGTGCGTGCTTGCGTCAAACTCGGCGTTAAGCAACTGAGCCTATATGCTTTTTCAACGGAAAACTGGAAAAGACCCCAGGACGAGGTGAGCGGACTGATGCGCTTGCTGGTGGAGTATTTCGATAAAAAAACAGATCAGCTCAACGAAGAGGGAGTCAAAATTCGCGTCATCGGAAATGTGGGAGCACTTTCAAAAGTTGCACAACAAAGTATTTTTAATGCAGAAGAAAAAACGAAAAACAACGATGTTTTAGGGTTGAATATTGCCATAAATTATGGCGGCAGAGACGAAATTGTGCAAGCTGTCAGCCGCATAGCCCGAGGGGTGCAAGAAGGAACAATTGCGCCCGATGAAATAAATGAAGAGATGGTGGGGCAATATTTATACACAAAAGGCATACCGGATCCGGATTTGATGATACGCACCGGAGGTGAAAAACGAATCAGTAATTTTTTGATTTGGCAACTCAGTTATGCGGAGTTGTGGTTTACGGATGTGTATTGGCCGGATTTTGATATCGAAACTTTGGCGCAGGCCATTTATGCGTACCAAAATCGAGAAAGAAGATTCGGAGGACTCAGCGGGTAATGAAAGTCAGGGTGCTTGCCGGTGCGGTGGTGGCGGCGATACTCATCGGTGCCTTGTTGATGGGTCAAGTCGCTGTAACGGTGCTGGCGGTTGTGGCTTGCATGATAGCCACCTATGAATATGTCAGTGTCATCTTTGGCTACGGAGCAAAGCGCAGAACAGCAGAAATTTTGGCGCTTACAGCACTGGCAGTGGCAAATTTGCTGATTGTCGCCTATTGGCCGGCACTGTCTGCCGTGGGGCTTGCCTGCGCTTTTATTTTGATTTTTATTCACAATATTTTGCGTCACAGGCATGAGCCGAATGATGCGATGTATCAAATTTTTTCATTGTTGTATATTGCCGTGCCGCTGGGACTCATTATTCAAATGTATTCTTTGCCATATGGGCACTTGTTGATTTGGCTTGTTTTTGTGATTTCGGCATTGACGGATACGATGGCTTATTTTGTGGGAATGAAGTTGGGAAAACGGCGCTTAGCACCTGCCATCAGCCCGAAAAAAAGCGTGGAAGGCGCCCTTGGCGGTTTGGTTGGCGGCATTGGATTTTCGCTTATTTTCGGTATTATTTTGGCAAAAGCATTCCATGTGCAACTGCCGCTTTGGCACTATGGATTGGTGGGGGCGGTGGGCAGCATCTTTGGGCAGTTCGGGGATTTGAGCGCTTCGCTGATCAAACGAAAGTTTAATAAAAAAGATTACGGAAATCTCATTCCGGGTCACGGAGGAATCTTAGACAGAATCGACAGCATTCTCTTTGTTATCCCGGTCGTTTATCTATATGCATATCTTGTGTCTTAGAGGAGAAAAAATTGGTTAATATTTGGACAATTCTCTTATCCCTGCTGATTTTTGGCTTATTGATAGCCGTCCATGAAGCAGGTCATTTTATATCAGCGCGTTTGTGCAAGGTGGGTGTGACCGAATTTGCCATTGGCATGGGTCCTGCGATCTATAAAAAGCAGGGCAAATACACACTGTTTTCTTTGCGCGCGCTGCCCATTGGGGGATTTTGCAAGATTGTGGGCGAAGGGGACGACGACGAGGGGCAAGACAGCATCAATTCAAAAGGAAAACTGGCAAGGACTTTTATTTTTTCGGCCGGGTCTTTGATGAATTTGTTGACAGCTTATGTGCTGCTGGCCATCGTGCTGCTCATTGCGGGCATACCCACAACAACCGTGGGTGGCTTTACGCCGGGATATCCGGCGCAAAGTGCAGGGATAGCAGAAGGGGACAGGGTGGTTTCTATCGAACAAAAAGAAATCCGCCGTTGGGAGGATATCAGCGCGTCTTTGCAGGGCTATAAGGGAGAGGGTATGGTGCAGGTGGAAGTTTTTCGCGCTTCAACAAATGAAAACTTGACCTTTACGCTTAAGCCGGGTTATGTGGAAGGGGAAGATCGCTACATCCTCGGCATTACGCCACAGACCACAAAAAATGTTTTTGGTGTATTAAAAAGAGCGGCGGTGCTGATTGGTACCTATACAGCATTGATTTTTTCTACTCTGATCGGACTATTTAGAGGGGCAGTGGGACTGGACGCTTTCACCGGACCCATTGGTGTGGTGAGCATTGTGGGACAAGTGGCCTCCCATGGTGCCCTGCCCGTGCTGCAAATTGCGGCGTCCATCAGTTTGAGCCTTGCCATTATTAATATGTTGCCGATTCCCGCGCTGGACGGCAGCAGGGTATTTTTGCTGTTGGTTGAAGCCGTGAAGGGCTCGCCAATCAACAAAGAAAGAGAAAATATTTTTCACCTGATAGGCTTTGCGCTGATGATCCTGCTTGCCATTGTTGTGGCGTTTAATGATGTATACAGATTTTTCTGAGACTAAAAATCACCAAAGAGGCATTTGATGAGAAAGAGAAGAAAGACAAGAGAAGTAAGAATCGGCAATGTCGCCATTGGGGCAGAAAATGCCATTGCTGTGCAATCAATGACAAAGACGGACACGGCCGATGTGAATAATACGATTTTGCAAATCAACACTTTGGCGCAGGGCGGTTGCGATATTATTCGCTGTGCTGTGCCCGATATCAAAGCGTCGCAGGCCATTGCAAAAATAAAAGAGGGCATTGCCATACCGCTGGTTGCAGATATTCACTTTGATTATCGGCTTGCCCTAAGCGCCATTGAAAGCGGTGCCGATAAAATCAGAATCAACCCGGGCAATATCGGCGGATTTGAGCGAACGGCACAGGTGTTGGCAGCGGCAAAAGCAAAGGAATGCGCTGTGCGCATCGGTGTGAATTCGGGTTCACTTTCAAAGGACTTGCTTGAAAAATACGGTGAACCAACTCCTGAGGCGCTGGTAGAAGATGCCCTGCGCTATGTGGTGTTTGCGGAAGAACAAGGGTTTTATGATTTGGTGATTTCGATTAAGTCTTCCGATGTGCAGACCACCTATGAGGCCAACATGCTTTTTAGCACGCAATGCGACTATCCGTTGCACATTGGGGTGACGGAGGCGGGGACTTATGAGGACGGTATGATCAAATCGGCAGCGGGCATAGGTGCCTTGCTGCTTGGAGGTGTGGGAGATACGCTGCGTGTGTCTCTGAGTGATGAGCCGATACGCGAAATAGAAGCGGGCAAAAGCATTTTGCGACTATTGGGGATTGAAAAAAAGGGTGTGGAAGTAATTTCATGCCCCACTTGCGGCAGGTGCAAGGCCAATGTGATTGCCTATGCAAAGCAAGTGCGGGAAAAGACGAAAAATATTGAGCCTCATGCAAAACTTGCGGTGATGGGTTGCGCGGTAAACGGGCCCGGAGAGGCAAAAGAAGCAGATATAGGCTTGGCGTTTGGGCATGAAAATGCAGTATTGTTTGCACATGGTGAAATTGTAAAACATGTGAAAACAGAAGAAGCGGTAAAGACATTGCTGCAACATTTAGAGGAATTTTTAGACAAGCGTCAACAAGAATAAAGGGAATGAAATGCAAAAAAAATATTTAAAGGAATTAATTGATCTGTCCGGCATGGACTATGCAAAGGATTGTCGGATCGAGCAAGTTGTTTTGTCAAAAGACGGCAAGGCTGTATTTGATATCAGCACACTTCGCCCCTATCGGCAAGAGCAGATACAAGCAATCAAAGAGAAAATTTTGCGGCAATACGGTTTTATCCAAGAAGTACAAATAACGCAAACGGAGCGCAATGCAGATATTGCAAAATATCTTGTCGAAAACAAAGGCGATTTGCTGAAATACATTGCAGGCGGAGAAGACGCGTCTGTTTTGCTGTTGGGACAACAATGGAATATACAAGGCAGTGAAATAGAAATTCCCGTCTATACACATGGGCATTTCGAAGAATTGAAAGAAAATCACGTGGCGCAAAAAATTGCCGACTGGTTTAAGAGGCGTATCAACGAAGAGGTGGAAGTCAGGCTTGTTGAGGCCGAAAAATTGCCGACAACTGCAGAGAAAAGCGAAAGTCAAGAATCCTTACATAATCCGGTTGTTGTAAAAGAAGAAAAAAAGATTACACAACGCAAGCCCCGCAAGGTTGAAGCGGAAAACAAAGCTCGAGAAGCTGCGCCCGGAGATGTTTTATTTGGAAAAGTGGCGCGGCAAAAAAGAGGCAGTCTTGCTTTGATCCAGGAAAAACTGGTGGGGGAATCAATTGTGGCGCAGGGCAGGGTGTTTTATTCGGAAATCATCGACACCAGAATGCGTTCTTTTGTGAAGTTGTATTTGCACGACGGCGAGGCCTCGGCAGAAGTGCGCATCAACGCAGACAAGGGCAGCATTGAGAGTCTTCATGAAAAGATAAAAAAGACGCGCCATGCCTGTGTAAGCGGTAAAGTGGGTTTTGACGAATACAACAACGAAAGATATATTCAATGCTATGGCATGCAGCAAATGCACAAACAGGAATATTTTGACGGGGCAGAGACAAAGCGAGTGGAATTGCATTGCCACACGCAATACAGCGAACGGGACGCGGTTTTAAAAATGGAGGACTTGTTTTTTAAGCTCCACCAAATGGGGCACAAAACGGTAGCCATTACGGACCACGGCGGTGTTTATGCCTATCCGGACGCCCATGCCTTATCAAAAAAATATGGAATCAAAGTAATTTATGGCATGGAAGCTTACATGATCAACGATGAAAATTTGATTTTAAGCGGAGCAAACGACTTAATCATTGCTCCATCTTTTC
>CALFLU010000080.1 GCA_937880125.1 uncultured Eubacteriaceae bacterium | reverse complement strand
AGGCTGAGCCAACGGATTTACAGTCCGCCCCCTTTAACCACTCGGGCACCCCTCCGTATTTTTGATACCTATTTAGTATACAATAAAAAAAAATAATGTAAAGTCTTTTTTGTATTTCATTTTTTTGAGATAACGCTATTTTTATCGTGGGAAAAAGTCATTCATGATATAATAAAGAATGAAAAAACAGCGAGGAGTGCTTTATGCATATCGGTATTTTGGCAACAGTGTTTATTATTTTTTTATTTTTGGTGTTTTCCTTTGTGTTTACACAAAGCATTACGGCATTTTATTTTTACTTGCGCTCCAAAGATAAAATACTGGGTATGCAGGTTTTGCTCAATTGGTTTCCCGCAGTGATTTTGGCAACCTATTTGATATCCCTTTTGCTGGTGGCAAACGGCATGCCTCTTTGGGAGAAAAATACCAGCATTGTTTTTGCTGTTATCATTGCTGTGTCCATGGTGAGCACGGAGTGTTGTTATGTGATTTATCTGTTGGGTTTGATGCCGTTGTCAAAAAAAGGCTATCGGCGTGGAGTGATTATTTGCATAGGCGTATCGGTGCTGTTGTTTATCAACATTATGCTTGCCATTGCGGCGATACAAGGTTTTACGGCACAGGTATTTTTGTTTGTCATCTCATATTTTTTGCCTATCACCATGATTTTGGTGGTTATTTGCGGCATTGTCGGCTTTAGCTTGTCGCCCAAAATAAGTGACCGAAAAAAAAGACATCATCTCAAACAATTCAGCACGATCTGCATTGTATTTTTGCCTTTTATTGTATTGGATATCACCCTTGCAAGAAACAGTATCATCGTGTTTAGCTTTGCGGGGTTTTTGGGTGGCAGTGTGTTGTCGTTTATGTATTTTTCAAAATATTTTTATGTAAACTATAATTCGGATGTCGAGTATTCTGCGGCAAAGGCGTTTTATGTTCAGCACAATATTTCGCAAAGAGAGCGCGAAGTAGTGGAATTGTTGTTGCAAGGGCTGTCGAATCCGGAAATTGCCAAGGCGCTGTTTTTATCGGAAAATACCATAAAAACCCATATAAGAAATATTTATAAGAAATTGAAAATCAACAACCGTTATCAGCTGATCAATATCATGAAATCAAAAAATTGAACGGTCAAATGTCTTCTGCCAGGGACAAGATTTTTTTATAGCGATTATAGGCCGCGGTGCGGCTTATTTTTGGTGAAAAATATTCGCAAAGCTCCGAGAGCGGAGCGGTAGGGTGGGCAAGGCGCAGTTGCGCGGCTTCGTATAGCCGTTGATCGAGCCAGTTGAGCCCTTTGTGCTGCTCGATTTTTTTAATCGCCTTGATTTGGATGTCGGCAGAGTTGATGGTTTTGTGAATATTGGCTGTTTCGCTTTTAATAAGACGCATGGTATCGTTTCGAATATCTTTATAAATCAAAATATTTTCAAAGTCCAACATTGCCTGATGTGCGCCGATGAGTGCAAAGAAAATGGCAATGCTTTCACGATTTTTAATGTACACGGAGATGTAGTCGCCTCTGACGGTGAGGTTGGATTTGACATCAAAAAGGCGAAGCATTTCAATCAATGATTGAGCGCGCGAGGCAACATTGATATTAAATTGAATGTGATATGTTTTTTTAGGCGGAGACATGTATCCGCAACCCAAGAACAATCCTTTGAGGTAGGAGGTTTTGTCGATTCTCTCTTTTAAGAAAAACGAATCAACATCCATGTCAAATGCGTTTTCAAATGGGTCAAAAATATTGTAAAAGCTTAAAATCTCACGGCTGTATAATTCGTCTTCAAAACCGAGAATGTATCGCGTGCCTTTTTTAATGTTTTTGGGTTTTTCAACAGAAAGAAACGGACTGTAACCGAAAATATCCTTGATAATGCCATAATATCGCCTGGCTACGGCCGCGTTGTCGGAAACAAAAGAAAGGTTGGGACGGCCTTGTGCAATAAAAGACAGGCTTGAGGCGCCGTGCAAAAATCCGTAGAGTTCCGCAATGGGGCTTTCGCCAAAAGAAGGAGAGGTGCTGAGGGTAGACTTTAAATCGGCGATATATTGCATTTATTTTCCTTCTTCTAAAATCTTTAAAATGTTTTGAGCTATTTTTTCCGTGTCGTGCACAAGGTAGTTGTTTTGCGATGTTAAAAAATAGTCGGGAATCAATTTATATTTTTGTTGGTAGCCGGATAAATCACCCGACAAAACAATCTGTGTATTTTTTGTTTTGTAGCGTGCAAGAATATGAGGATGGATATCTGTGTTGGTGTTATAAAAAACGTAATCAAAAATGGGTGTGCTGACATGGTTTTCGATGGCATGAATATGAGCCGCCACGGTGTAACGATCAGTTTCGCCGGGTTGAGTCATGATGTTGCAGCAATAGATTTTTATGGCATTGCTTTGTGCGAGCGCTGCAGGAATGCCTTCTACCAAGAGGTTGGGAATGACGCTGGTGTACAAACTTCCCGGCCCGAGGATAATAATGTCGGCCTGCGAAATTGCATCGATACAATAACGAAAAGCCTGCGCATGAGGTGGGTCAATGTTCATATGCGCAATGGGGCTTTCGAGTGTTTGCGAAACAACGGGAATGCAAGATTCGCCAACGACTTTTTCGCCGTTTTCCAATTCCGCGACCAAGCGCATATCTTCTAAGGTAACAGGCAAAACGGTTCCGGAAATTTTCAGCACATCGCTGACAGCCTTGACCGCTTCGGCAAAGTTGCCCTTGAGATAATGCATTGCAGCAATAAATAAGTTGCCGAAGGATTGGCCCTTGAGAAGTCCGGATTCGAATCGATAGGCCAAAAGATGTGCCATTTCCGATTCGTCGTCTGCGAGAGAGACAATGCAGCTGCGAATATCGCCCGGCGGCAAAATGCCTAAATCTTCTCGAATAATGCCGCTGCCGCCGCCGTCGTCGCCGACGCTGACAATGGCAGTGATGTTTTTGGAAACTTTTTTCAGTCCCTTTAGTATAACACTCAAACCGCTGCCGCCACCAATGGCGACAATGCGTAAATTATTTAATGATTGCATCATTTTCTTGTATCCTTATCAATATCTCTATGTTCAATGCTTGCCCAGTGCCCCCCGGCCTTCATGTCGTGATAGAGCTTGTCGCTGATGGCAACGGAACGGTGCCGGCCACCGGTGCAGCCAATGGCAATGATGAGCTGGCTTTTTCCTTCGTTGATATAAAACGGAATCAAAAACTCTAGCAACTCTTCCAATTTTTTTAAGAATGCAGTGGCTTGCGGAAAAGAAAACACATAATCACGAACTTCTTCGTCTGAGCCCGACAGGTGCTTTAGCTCGCTGATGTAGAAAGGATTGGGCAGGAAGCGAACGTCAAAGACCAAGTCGGCGTCAACGCAGATGCCGTATTTGAAACCGAAAGAGGTGATGTTCAGCAAAAATGAATCGGACGCCTTGCTGTCGGTAAACATCATTTTCAAAGAATCGCGGTGCTCCTTGGCTGTGGTGTTGGTGGTATCCATGGTGTAGCTGGCTTTTTCTTTGATGGGAGCAAGTTTTTCACGTTCTTTTTTGATGCCGTCTTCAATGCGACCCGTGGGGCTTAGAGGGTGTTTGCGCCTGGAGGCTTTGTATCGGTTGATGAGGACTTTGTCGTCGGCTTCCAAAAATAGAATTTTAAAATTCATTTTTTTGGTTTCCATATTTTCGATGGCAACAGCTAAGTCGTCAAAAAATTCACCGACACGCACGTCGGAAACCAGCGCCGCTTTGGTCAACTTGCTTTCCATATTTAACAACTCAACAAAAGGAAGAATCAGTTGAGGAGGGATATTGTCCACACAATAATACCCTAAATCTTCCATTGCGTGAATGGTCTCACTCTTTCCGGCTCCGCTCATGCCGGTTACAATTATCAACTCCATGTGACTAGTCCTCCTCTGCGTTTATAATTTGTGAAATGGGGATGTTTGCCTCTTGCGCAATGGCGATGCATTTGTCTACATTGCCTACATTTTCAGCACAATGAGCATCCGACGACAAAATAATCTTGGCGCCGTTTGCCGCTGCAACGGCAGCATCTTGCGCATGCATATAGCCGTGGCCGGCGTTGATTTCGAGGGCGACATCGTGCTTTGCGCATTCTTTGCTCAAACGATCCGCATCAATCAAAAATCGCTCTCCCGGATGGGTGATGGCAAAGATATGAGGATATTTTTGTATGCAATTGATTAAAATATCCGTGTTGCGTCTTCGGCAATAATTGCGAAACAATCCCAAATACCGTGACATCAAATTTATTATGTAATAATAAAAAAATTTATCGAATCGCACAAAAAAATGCATACCCACAAGCAGGCGATCAAATATGTCGTTATAGGCATCCACATCCAGCGTGCCGTCTTGCTTGACAATGTTGGCTTCAACGGCAAAGCAGATTTGAATGTCGGGATATTGATTGCGCAGACGCAAAATTTCTTCTTGAATTTGCAGCAAGCCTTCCTTGTCAACACCATAGAGGCGATGACCGTCGGCATGCTCGGAGATACAAACGGTTTTTAAGCCCTTTGCTCGCGCGCAGAGCACATTTTCTTCTATGGTGTTTTTGCCGTGGCTAAACAGGGTGTGGGTGTGGTAGTCTGCCGTAAGTTGCATGAAGAGCACCTCATTGTATTCTTATTGAATTATAACACAAGTTTTTTAATTTCGGAAACAAATGGACATTGGCATGTTGTTGCTTTTGTTGGAAACTGCGGAAACAAGCCTTGATTTTCCGCGTAACTGAACTTATAATAAAAGATTATGAAGGGACGAATATTTTGAGGATAAAAACGATAAACGGTGCAAATTATTCAACGGGTAACGGTGAATGGAAAAAAAACAGACAATTATAGAGCTGAGTAAGTTAGGCAAAGTTTTTGAAACAAAAGACGGCAGTGTGTCAGCTCTGGAAAATATTGATCTCCAAATATATGAAGGAGAGATATTTGGCATCATCGGAATGAGCGGGGCGGGAAAGAGCACCCTTGTGCGATGTATTAATTTTTTGGAAAAACCCACTTCGGGAGAAGTAATTTTTAACGGACAAGGGCTATCAAAATTAACGGAAAAAGAACTTCGAGCCGTGCGCCAATCCATGGGAATGATTTTTCAGCAATTTAATTTGTTAATGCAGCGCACTGCGCTTCAAAATGTATGTTTTCCGCTGGAAATTGCCGGTGTCGAAAAAGCTGAGGCAAAAAAACGCGCGGAAGAACTGCTGGAAATTGTAGGACTCAGCGACAAAAAAAACGTCTATCCTTCGCAGCTTTCGGGCGGACAAAAGCAGCGCGTAGCCATTGCACGCGCCCTGGCCACAAAGCCGAAAGTGTTGCTGTGTGACGAGGCAACCAGCGCGCTGGATCCTACCACAACACAAGCCATCCTGGCCTTGATAAAGGATATTAACAGGAGGCTGGGAATTACCATTATTATCATTACCCACGAAATGAGCGTCATAGAAGAAATTTGCCAGCGCGTGGCGATTATTGATAACAGCAAGATTGCCGAAATCGGGACGGTGGAAGAAATTTTTACACGACCGCAATCGGCTGCAGGCAGAAAATTTTTCTTTCCGGGTGGGGCAAAAACCAGAGAACTTACCGGGGAGCAATTTATCCGTGTTGTTTTTGACGGGGGCAATGCCTATGAGCCGGTGATTGCCAACATGATTTTGGAATGCAAAGCGCCTGTAAATATTTTATTCGGCGATATCAAAAATATCGATGACAGATCTTTTGGTCACCTTGTTTTGCAAATTCCCGACGATGAGAGAACAAAAGAGCGCATTATTACGTATTTGAAAAGAAAAAACTTGGCTGTGGAAGAGGTGGCGGGAAATGTTTGATGCTGTGATGATGAAATTATTGGGTGTAGGGGTTGCTGAAACTTTGTTTATGACACTGTTGTCTACCTTGTTGGCCTATGCGGTGGGTCTGCCCTTGGGCATTGTGATGATTGTTACCGACAAAAACGGCATACGACCCAGACCGCTGCTGAACAAGGTGTTGGATGTTATCATCAACATTTTGCGCTCGGTTCCGTTTTTGATTTTGATGATTGTTTTGATTCCTTTTACAAGGGCAGTGGCCGGAACGACAATAGGGCCCAAAGCTGCGGTGGTTTCGTTGGTTGTGGCAGCGGCACCGTTTATTGCACGGCTGGTGGAATCCTCCATCAAAGAAGTGGACTACGGCGTCATAGAAGCGGCGCAATCCATGGGGGCAAGCCCAATGGATATTGTGCGAAAAGTGTTGCTGCCGGAGGCAAAGCCTTCCCTGATTGTCGGCAGCGCCATTGCTGTTACAACAATTTTGAGTTATTCGGCGATGGCCGGCATCATCGGCGGTGGTGGTCTTGGCGCCATTGCCATTAATTATGGGTATTATCGATATGAGACGGGTATTATGCTGGTTACGGTTGCATTGCTGGTCATTATCGTGCAAATCTTTCAGGATACGGGCATGCGGCTTGCGAAAAAATTTGACAAGCGATTTTAATAAAAATATATAAACGAAGAAGGGAAAAATTTATGAAAAAAGTATTGGCTATTCTCACAGTTATCGCTCTGACGCTGATGTTGTTTGCCGGATGCGGCTCAACGGCGCCGAAAGAAACCGCAAAAATCAAAGTCGGGGCATCGGTAACACCCCATGCGGAAATTTTGAAATATGCAAATGACTTGCTGAAAGAAAAAGGCTATGAGTTGGAGATTATCGAGTACACAGATTATGTTCAACCGAATTTGGCTTTGGAAAGCGGCGAGTTGGATGCAAACTATTTTCAGCATTTGCCGTATTTGGAAAATTTCAACGAAGAACGCAACACAGGGCTGGTGTCGGTGGCTGCCGTTCACTATGAACCACTGGGACTTTATCCCGGAAAAGTCAAAACCATTGCAGAACTGCAAGACGGAGCGCAAATTGCCGTTCCCAACGATGTAACCAATGAAGCGCGCGCGCTGTTGTTGCTGGAAAATCAGGGCTTGATTAAGATCAGAGAAGATGCAGGGTTGAAAGCCACGGTTAAAGACATTGTTGAAAATCCGAAAAATTTAAAAATCCTCGAAATTGAAGCCGCACAGCTGCCGCGTTCGCTGCAGGATGTGGATATGGCCGTCATTAACGGAAACTATGCCATGCAGGCAGGGCTAAATGCTGCGACAGACGCATTGGCGAAAGAAGAAAAAGATTCTCTTGCCGCAAAAACCTATGCCAATATTATTGCTGTGAAAAAAGGCAATGAAGGAGACAAGGGTGTCAAAGCGCTCGTGGAGGTTATGAACGGCGCTGAAGTAAAAAAATTCATTGAAGACACCTACAAAGGCACGGTTGTACCGATGAATTAGAAAAACAGATGTGCGAAAAGCACCGCAAATAAAAAGAGCCGAAAGGCTCTTTTTATTTGCATAAGCGTCTGCAAGGCAAATTTGCTTGAAGGCATATTTTATTTCGGTGAAATGTTGCCGATATTTGCGGTGATTGGAGTGAAAGATTTTTTTCCTGCAGGAATGTGCATTAAATGTTATAATTATATTTATGCAAAGAACAGACAGGAAGTTACGATAAAAAATACGAGGTAAAAAAATGAAACGAATAGCTGTATTGACAAGCGGGGGCGATGCACCGGGTATGAATGCGGCCATCAGAGCAGTCGTGCGCACGGCGATTTTTTATGATATGGAGATATACGGCATCTACCAAGGATATGCGGGATTGATTGAGAGAGAAATTAAGAAGATGGACATTTTGTCGGTGGACGACATTATTCATCGAGGCGGAACGATATTAGACAGCAGTCGAAGCAAATTTTTCACAACACAACAAGGAAAAGAAGAAGCCATAAAAGCACTGGAAGAATTTAAAATTGATGCGCTGATCGTCATAGGCGGAGACGGGTCCTATCGGGGGGCCTTGGCACTGTCAGAGATGGGTGTGGAAGTGATGTGTATTCCCGGGACCATTGACAACGATGTAGCGAGCACTGATTACACAATCGGCTTTGACACGGCAGTAAACACGGCGGTGGACGCAATCAGCAAAATCAGCGACACTTCCGCAGCACACAACCGAGGCAATGTTGTGCAGGTAATGGGCAGAGATGCAGGATACATTGCGCTTTTTGCAGGCATTGCAGGCGGAGCGGAAAGTGTGATACTGCCCGAGATTGAGGCGGATTTTGAAAGCATATACAAAAAAATGCTTGCCAGCAAAAATATGGGTAAAATGCACAGCATTTCGGTTGCGGCCGAGGGGGCGGGGGATTATTTGAAAATTGCCGAGGATATGTTTAACCATACGGGCATTGAAACAAAAGGCACAAATTTGGGTTATATTCAAAGAGGCGGGAGCCCTTCGTCTTTCGACCGTATTTTGGCTTCAGTGATGGGGGCTATGGCCGTTGAGCTGATTTTAAAAGCACAAACCAATCGCGCTGTGGCGCACAAAAACGGCAAATTCACGCATTTTGATCTGCGTGAAGCCATTGATATGAAAAAAGAGCTGGACAGCGAACTATATCGCATTATGAATATGATTTCCATGTAGCCGAAAGGGAATAAAAATGAATAAAACAAAAATCGTATGTACCTTGGGACCTGCTTGTGACGACGAGGTGATTTTGGCAAAAATGCTGCAAGCGGGCATGCGTGTTGCACGACTTAACTTTTCTCACGGCACCCATGCAGAGCATTTGGTGCGGCTAAAGAGGCTGCGCAAAATAGCGGAGCAGCAGGGCGAGACAGTGGGTGTGTTGTTGGACACAAAGGGACCTGAAATACGAATCAAGAAATTTAAAAATGATCGCGTGCAACTGCAAAACGGGCAGAGGTTTATCTTGACGGGCGAAGAGGTTGTCGGCGATGAAAACAGAGTCGGAATTACCTATGACGAATTGTATTTGGACGTAAATCCGGGCGAGAAAATGCGCTTTGACGACGGGCTTATTGAAATGGAAGTAGAAGAGGTTGTCGGCAGAGAAATCATCATGAGAGTCACTGTTGCCGGCGTGCTCAGCAACAACAAAAGCATTAGCATTCCAAAGGGCAAGCCCGAAATGCCGTTTTTAACGGAAGAAGACAAAAAAGATTTGTTATTCGGCATTGAAAACGGAATTGATTTTGTTGCGGCGTCCTTTGTTCGCAGTGCGGCGGATGTTGCGCTGATGCGCAGATTTTTAGATGAAAACGGCGGAGAAAAAATATGGATTATCTCAAAAATCGAAAACGGCGAAGGGGTAATCAACATCGATGAAATTATACAAAACAGCGACGGCATCATGGTTGCACGGGGAGATTTGGGGGTAGAAATTGATGCAGAGCTCATTCCCGTTACACAAAAGGATATCATTGAAAAATGTAATATCGCCGCAAAGCCGGTGATTACGGCAACGCAGATGTTGGACTCGATGATTCGCAACCCCCATGCAACGCGTGCAGAAGTCAACGACGTTGCCAATGCGGTGTTTGACGGAACGGATGCCGTTATGCTTTCGGCCGAAAGCGCTGCGGGAAAATATCCTGTGGAGTCGGTGGAGACACTATCACGCGTCATTTATCGCACCGAGGCGAGCGAGCGGTATTTTCGAAACATCAAAAGAGATTTTACGGGGCTGACTTCGGTGACCAACGTCATTGGACACGCAGTGGGAGACATTGCGCATAAATTGGATGTAAAGGCGATTATCGCTCCCACAACGGGCGGATATACGCCACGGCTGATTTCTAAATTTCGTCCCCAATGTTTGTTGATTGCAGCCGTGCATGACAGGAGCGTGATGCGAAAATTAACTCTGGTGTGGGGCGTGCATTCGACCTTTATCGAGGCGCAGACAGAATACGAAGTCCTTGTGTGCAAGGCTGTGCGCGCTGCGGCGCAGGGGGGAATGGTACAGGAAAATGACATGGTGGTAGTCACCTCAGGCTTTCCCATAAATGTCAGCGGAAGCACGAACAATATCCGCGTTGTGCGTGTGCATGATGTGGGCAGTTGTGAAGTGGCGACAATCTAAAATCGAGCGAAGGCGAAAAAAGATTTCACAAAGAAATCTTTATGGTATAATAAAAAATATTTTACAAACAGGAGGGTTCGGATGGCGAAAAAAAAATCAACCGTCATTGCCGGCGAATATGAGGGTTCGGAAATCATATCCACCACATTTTTAGGAAATTATTTGACAATTATGATCAAAGGCAGTTTTCTTCAGAGTCAGGCAATTGATTTGACAAGACGATCTGTTGCAATGTATGAAGTGTTGGACGAAGAAATGATGGAAGCGGATGCAAGCAAAAT
Source organism: uncultured Eubacteriaceae bacterium (assembly GCA_937880125.1). Lineage (GTDB taxonomy): Bacteria > Bacillota > Clostridia > Eubacteriales > UBA1433 > UBA1433. Next base: position 10,473 of record CALFLU010000080.1, on the reverse strand, counting down.
TTTGGAAAAGGATGAAGAACTTCGCGAAAAAACGAAACCTTTTGTGTTTTCGGCACCGGAGCGCAAGAGCTTTGTGGTAGCCGTTTTATTCAAGGATGAAAATGTGAGCATTCTTGATCTGGACGAGAAAAAATTGCTTCATTTGGTGGAAACCTTCAAAAAACCGGACATATTAAATTATATGCAATAATACAGTACTATCAGGATTCGACCGTATTGGGAATTTCAAAAAAATCAGGAACCAAATAGTCGGTATCATATATCCAAACACCGTGCGTTGCATGGTGTTTGTCGATTTTATCCAAGGATGTTTTGACATATTTGCCCCAAGCGCGTGCTGCGATGCTGCCGTCAGACAAAATCAATTCCGATGAGGCTTCATATAACAGGCGGGTGTTGCGGGTGATATGCGCCGTCATATAAAAGTCTTCGTTTAGCGGAACAGGTAATAAAAAATGTGTATCCATTTTGGCGGTGACCGAAAAGCCTTCAGGGTCGTGAACCATATTGGCGCGGCCCATGATTTCGTCTAAAAGCGTTGTGACCATGCCGCCGTGCACGCGGTCGGGATAGCTTTGATAGATGTCGCTTATACGCATTTGGCATACCACATAGTCTTCTTCGGTTTCAAAAAAATGTGCCTTGAGGCTATAGTGGTTATCCAGTCCGCAGACCATGCACATGCTGCTGCTGTTTTGCATTTTTACAACTTTATATTGCATACTTCACCTGCGTTCAAAAGATTTTACTGTGCGAGGATAATTTTATTATAATATGAATAATGCAAAAAATCTATAAAAATACGCCAAACACCCTTGACAAATTTATAAAATGACAATAAAATGTATAAATATTCATTATTTATTTGAAACAAGGTGGTTTGGTGGTTCATCAAGCTGCAAAACTGAGAAGGAGAATGGAACATGAAAAAATTTGCTATTTTATTTGTAACTTTGTTGCTGCTTGTTTCTTTGCTGGCCGGATGCGGCGGTGGCGGCGCGACAACCTCTAAAGATTTGACGATTACACCGGGGAAATTGACAATCGGCACAGAACCGGCCTATCCGCCAATGGAATTCATTGACGAACAAACCGGCGAAACCGTAGGGTTTGATATTGACTTGGCAAAGGCCCTTGCAGAAGAACTGGGACTGGAAGTTGTTTTTGTTCCCGTGGCATGGGATGGCATTTTCATCGGGTTAGATACGGAAAAATATGATGCCATTATGTCTTCGGTGAGTATGACAAATGAAAGACTGCCGAACTTTGAATTTACGACGCCTTACTTGGCAAACGGCCAAGTAATTGTGGTAAAACCCGGAGATCAAAGTGTAAAAACACCCGCTGACTTGGAAGGTAAAAAAGTTGGTGTACAGTTTCAGACAACTTCGGATATTGCCTGCCAAAAACATATGGCCAGCGGTGTAAACTTTGAACTGATTCAATATGATTCGGTTGACTTGGCATTTTTGGCAATGCGTAGCGGCAATGTAAACACCATTGTTGTGGACATGGCTGTGGCAATCGACTATGTAGGCAAATATCCTGACCTGTATGAAATCAGCAGTGCCTCGCTGACAAACGAGCCGATTTCGATTTGCATCAAAAAAGGCAACACAGCATTGAAAGATGAAATGCAAAAGGCACTGGATGCCGTTATCGAAGACGGAAAACTGTCTGAAATATCCGTAAAATGGCTCAAAGCAGACTACACGCAAAACATTGATACGGAATTGCGCGAATAGAGATAGAATTTTTATTTTTGCTCGTCATATAAAATGAAGTATGATATAATAGGCTGGCAATTTATTGATTAGGTTGCCAGCTGATTTTTTAAGCGGGGTGAAAAGATGACTGCAATGCAAGCAAGGGGATTTTTTGACGGCACGATTGTCACGATAGAGTTGACATTAATCAGCATTGCTTTAGGTTTGATATTTGGGATGCTGCTGGCGTTGGCACGCATTTCAAAAAATAAAGTGGTGCGCGGCATTACGTGGACATATGTGTGGATTTTCAGAGGAACTCCGCTGATGCTGCAACTGATTATCGTGTACTTTGCCATACCCTTAATGGCCAACAGCATTACCGGCTCGTATATCAATGTATCAATGTTTGGTGCGGCGGTTATCGGTCTTACGCTCAATACGGCGGCGTATTTGGCCGAGATTTTCAGAGCCGGAATATTATCCATTGACAAAGGTCAGATGGAGGCGGCAAAAGCTTTGGGCATGACCTATAAGCAAGCAATGTTGAAAATAATTATTCCGCAAACCTATCGCCGCGTAATACCGCCCTTTGCCAACGAATTTATCATGATTTTGAAGGATACTTCTTTGGTTATCGTCATTGGGCTTGCTGAGTTGACAAGGGTGAGCAAGCAGTTTGCGGCAAGCGGAGAATGGAAGTTTTATTTTGTAGCAGGTGCCATTTATTTGTTTTTAACAACGATCTCTACGTTTGTATTCGACAAAATGGAAAAACATGCAGCACGCTATGAGTAAAATTGAGGAAAAAAGAATGAGTATGATAAAAACAGAGAACATTCATAAGTATTTTGGTGAAAATCACGTGCTGAACGGAATTGATTTAGAAATTTTTCCCGGCGAAGTGATGTGTGTGGTGGGGCCTTCGGGAAGCGGAAAAAGCACGCTTTTGCGTTGTTTAAACCACTTAGAACGCATTACTTCGGGTAAGATATTTATTGACGGCGTTTTGGTGGACCACCGAGAAAACGATAAAGATGTATTAAAGTCCGATCCGAAAAAAGTAGCGGAAATGTGTGCGGAGCTGGGAATGGTTTTTCAGCGATTTAATTTATTTCCGCATAAAACGGCATTAGAAAATGTGATGATTGGACCGATGACCGTAAAAAAAGTCGGAAAAGCCGACGCGCAAAAAAAAGCGATGGAGTTGTTGGAAAAAGTGGGTATTGCCGAAAAGGCAAATGAGTATCCTTCCAGGCTTTCGGGCGGACAGCAGCAACGTGTTGCCATTGCCAGAGCCTTGGCGATGGAGCCGAAAATTATGCTGTTTGACGAACCCACCAGCGCATTGGACCCTGAACTTGTGGGAGAGGTGCTGGAGGTAATGAAGCAGCTTGCCCATGCCGGAATGACGATGATGGTTGTGACCCATGAAATGGGTTTTGCAAGAGAGGTTGGCACGCGGTTGATATTTATGGACGAAGGAAAAATTGTGGAACAAGGCACCCCCAGAGAGGTCTTTGAAAATCCGCAAAACGACCGCACAAAAGACTTCTTCAGAAGTATTTTATAAAAGAATCGCAATCAAAAAAGGAAGCGAAAGCTTCTTTTTTTCTTTATAAAGTCAACTCTTGATTAAAGGCTTAAAATAGCACTTTTGTTCAGAGGATTTTCTGATATAATTTACATATTATCTTAAGCTGAAGATTGGAAGGCGGCAGAAGGTCTATGAGATTTAGAATCGAACTTTTTTTGGGTAAAGCAATAATATGGCTCATAAGCAAAATTGCGCCCAACAAGGGAACGTCGTTTCCCGGAAAAATAATCAACAGGCTGGACGAGAAATTTTTAGGTCAGTTTCGTGGAATTGACAATGAAAAGGTAATCTTTGTTACCGGAACAAACGGCAAGAGCACATTGACGAACTTGCTTTTTCATATTTTGAAAAAAAACGGCTACAATGTTGTTGCCAACCTGGAAGGTGCCAATCAAAAATGCGGCGTGACTACGACTCTCATGAAAAATGCGTCGATGTCGGGCGTGGTTCGCGGTGAGTATTTTCTTTTTGAAATTGACGAACGAAGCATGTATCAAATTTATCGCCATGTGAAGGCAAAGCACGTGGTTGTAACGAACATACAAAAGGATCAGGTACAAAGAAACGGAGATCCGGACTATATTGTTCGCCATTTGGAGCGCGTTATCGACAAGGATATGATTTTGTATTTAAACAATGATGAGCCCAGGAGCAAAGCCTTTGAGGCAATGAGCGACGATGTGCATTATTTTGGTGTGGACGAAAATGATTTTTCATATCAAAAAACAGGGCAGTGGGACATTAGCATGCCTTGTCCGCGCTGTGGTCGACCTGTAGAATTTTCTTTTTTGAATATAGAAAATGTAGGAAAATTTGCATGTCTGTTTTGCGGATTTGCTTCGGAGAAAAATCCGGAGGTTTCCGTGGGGAAAATCGACTTTACATTGGGCAGATTTTATGTGGAGGGACAAAGTTTCGAAATGCCCTATCACGTGCCCTTTATGCTATATAACTATTCCGCAGCCATTGCCGTGGCAAAAAATTTGGGCTTGGCACTGGAAGATATTTCTTCGGCATTTGCGACTTTCATCAATATCGGCGGACGCATAGAAACGCTGCGATACGGAAAAAAAGATATTAAATATATTCGCATTAAGCAAGAAAACCCTGAGACATTGCAATCGGCGCTGGACAGTGTTGCGGCTGATAACAATGAAAAGGTATTTGTTTTGGGGCTCTATGAAATTGTGGATTTTGTGCCGCACTACACCAATACATTTTATGCCTATGACTGTGATGTATCGAAGCTGATTGATTCGAATGTAAAAAAATACATTTGTTTTTCGGAATATGTTTGTTATGATACGGCATTGCGCTTTATCAATGAAGGGGTTGAGCCGGAAAAAGTGATGATTTTGCCGACGAAGGACGCGAGGGAGATTTTTAAGGCAGCATTGGAACAAGATTGCGATAATATTTACCTGATCACCTGGTTAAAAACCTTTCAAGAAATTAAAAATTTTGTCAGACAAGACAACAAGCAACAATAGAAGCGGGGCAATGATATATGGAATCCATAAAACTCAAAGCAGCATTTTTGTATCCTGATATTTTTTGTTTAAACGGGGACAGAGCCAATATAACGGCTTTGTCCAACACGGCAATAAAATTGGGCGTAGATATGCAAATAGACCGAATCAATCTGCCGGATGAGATGATTGATTTTGCATCTTACGACATTGTCTACATTCCCTCAGGGGAGTTAAAGTACATTTTGATGGTTGCTCAGGCACTCAGGCGGCAAAAAGATCGCCTGCAAAAGGCCATTGAAAGCGGAACGATTTTTTTGCTCACCGGCACCAGTGTGGCCTTGTTTGCCGAAAAAATTACCAGAGATGACGGCTCTGTCTATGAGGGACTGGGACTGGCAGGCTATGAGTGCAGAGAAAGAGCAACCGTTTATGGTGATGATCTGATTTTTTCTGCCACTGTGTTTGGCGAAGAGATGAATATTACCGGCTGTCAAATCGGCATGATTGATACATTTTTGAATGAAGGCACCGCACCTTTGGGAAAAGTGCTCTATGGTTACGGCAATCATGGAAAGGGTGATGAGGGGATTTTGTTTAATAATTGCCTTTTGACCAACGCACTGGGGCCTGTGTTGATAAAAAATCCGTGGCTGACTGTGGCGATGATTAAGCAAGTAATCCATAATAACAACATGGATGTTGCTTTGCCTGCCCTGTCTTGGCCCATTGAAGAAAGTTCGGCAAAAAAGATTTGGGAATTTATTGAAAATAAAGAAAAACCGAAGAGATAATCAGTTTAAAGGAGAAGAAAATGAAGGCAGTTATCACGGTTGTCGGCAAAGACAAAACAGGTATCATTTATCAGATTAGTAAAGCGCTCTATGAACACAATGTCAATATCGAAGATTTGACGCAAACCATTATGCAGGAAAATTTTACGATGCTCATGCTCGTTAATTATGAAATGATGGAATGTTCTTTTGACGAATTGAAGGCAGCGCTCAATGTGGCGGGAGAAAATTTGGGGTTGTCGGTCAGGCTGCAGCGAGAAGATATTTTTGATGCGATGCATAAGGTATAGGCGGTGAGAAAATGGCACTGATTGCAAAAGATATTATAGAAACCATCCAAATGATCGAAAAAGACAATTTGGATATTCGTACGACCACCATGGGCATTTCGCTCTTTGATTGCATTTCGCATAATCCGATTATTACCGCGGAAAGAATTTATGACAAAGTGACGAAAAAAGCATCACGCCTTGTGAAAACCGCTGATGAAATAGGAAAAGAGTTTGGTATTCCCATTATCAATAAGCGCATTTCGGTTACGCCCATTGCCATGGTAGGCAGCGGAGCAGACAGAGATGATTATGTGGAATTTGCCTTTGCGCTGGATCGCGCGGCAGAAGAGACCGGCGTAGATTTTATCGGCGGATATTCCGCATTGGTGCAAAAGGGGTTTACCGCTACGGATTTGGAATTTTTGGCATCGATTCCCCAGGCATTGGCGCAGACGCAAAAGGTGTGCTCCAGCATCAACGTGGGCAGCAGCAAAGCCGGCATCAACATGGACGCTGTGAAGATGATGGGAACCATCATCAAAGACACGGCTTACCTCACAAAGGAGAGAGACAGCATTGGCTGTGCAAAATTTGTGGTTTTTGCCAATGCGGTGGAAGACAATCCCTTTATGGCGGGTGCCTTTCACGGACCGGGTGAGCCTGAAGCCGTTATTAATGTGGGGGTTTCGGGACCAGGCGTTGTAAAATCCGCACTGGAGAAAGTGGAGGGCATGCCCATAGATGTTGTTGCCGAGACCATTAAGCGAACGGCCTTTAAAATCACTCGCGCGGGAATGCTGGTCGGCAAAGAAATGAGCCAGCGCGTGAACGTGCCTTTTGGCATCATGGATTTGTCCTTGGCACCTACGCCAAAAGTGGGCGACAGCGTCGCAGAAATTTTGGAGATTATGGGATTAGAAAAATGCGGCACACACGGCACCACCGCAGCACTTGCTTTGCTAAACGATGCAGTGAAAAAAGGCGGCATTATGGCCTCGTCGCACGTGGGGGGCCTGAGCGGTGCGTTTATACCCGTCAGCGAAGATGCGGGGATGATTGATGCCGTAATCAACGGTGCGCTGACATTTGATAAATTGGAAGCCATGACCAGCGTGTGCTCGGTGGGCATAGACATGGTTGCGGTGAGCGGCGATGTGTCGGCGAGTACGCTTTCTGCCATTATTGCCGATGAAGCTGCCATTGGGGTAATTAACAACAAAACGACAGCGGTGCGCATTATTCCTGCCTATGGCAAAAAAGTCGGTGATATCGTCAACTTCGGCGGACTGCTCGGCAGTGCGCCGGTAATGGCGATTTCGGAATATTCTTCCGAGGAGTTTATTGCGCGTGGCGGGCGAATTCCCGCACCGGTGCACAGCTTTAAAAACTGATGCATATGCATAAAGCCACTCATATGACAATTAAAAAAAGAGCCTTTCGGCTCTTTTTTATTGCTCAAACTATGTAACCTGCTTTGACTGTTTGGTTTAGGACTCTGCCTTGGGCAGGTTCAAAAGCGCACGAACGGTATCTTCGTCGTTGTAAGGAAGAAACTGATTGTTTCTTTCGACATATCGATAATGACCAAGACCCGCAAGGGCAACGCTGTCGCCGGGTTGTGCCAAAGACAGAGCAAACTTGACGGCGTCTACACGATCGGCAAACACGTGCACGTGCTCTTCGTCGGGAAAGCCTGTACGGACTTGATTTAAAACATCCATATTGTCTTCGCAACGGGGGTGACAGTGGGTGAGAATGGCAATGTCGCTGATATCATAGGCGATTCTTCCCATCATGGGACGCTTGTTGACGTCGCGGTTTCCATCGCAGCCAAATACGGAGATGAGTCTGTTTTTCGTGTTTCCTTTAACGCCCGTCAAAAATTTTTGAAGGCCGTCGGGTGTGTGTGCATAGTCAATTAAAATATCGTAGCCGTTATAATGAATTCTGTTCATGCGACCAAAGGCGGGTGTGTAGGTTTCAATGGCGGTGGTGATGACCGACAAGGGAATATTTTTCTGTAATGCATAAATAATTCCCGCAGAAGCATTGTAAGCATTATAAAGACCGCCCATGGGCAGATGAAAGGTAGTATCAATGTTCGGCCCGCGAAAATTGAAAGACTGTTTCCAGCCTCCCTGCTGAAAATCGCCAAGCACATAATCACTGTCTTTGTGAAAGGAATAGGTGAGAATTTTGCTTTTGCCGCGCTCTTTAAGCTCTGCGGCCAGGCGCTCGCCGTAGGGGTCGTCAATGTTGATAATGGTATAGGGCGGGTCGGTTAAAAACAGGCTTTTCTTTACCTGATAATAGTTTTCCATGGTTTCGTGAAAATCCAAATGGTCATGGGTTAAGTTGGAAAATGCAGCACAATCAAAGCGCGTTTGGGCAACTCTGGAGAGATAAATTCCGTGAGAGCTGGCTTCCATGAAAAAGTATTCACTGCCAATGTCAACGGCTTGGCGCAAAAATTGCTGCAAATCCAGCGATTCGGGTGTCGTGCGGTCTACATGCACGGTTTCATCGCCGATAAAAAAACCAACCCCGGTTGACAAGGCTGTTTTTTTGCCGAAGGTGGCAAAAATATGTCGTGCAATGGAACAGGAGGTGGTTTTTCCGTTGGTGCCGGTTGCCACAAAGGTCGTGAGATATTCGGAAGGATGCCCATAAAAGTTGCTGCCCATGACAGGCAACATCTTGCGTGAATCCGGCGTTTGGATATAGATTATGTCTTCTTTGTAGACGTCGAGGTCCGAAGAATGCACAACGGCAAGGGCGCCTCGTGCAATGGCGTCATCAATATAATCATGTCCGTCTGTGCGATATCCCTTGATTGCGACAAACAGGCTGTTTGGTGCGCATTGGCGGGAAGAATAACAAATTTGTTCAATGTCGATATCAGAAAAATTTTTCCGAGCCAGGATAGGAACGTTTTCTAAAATTTTTTCTAGCTTCATCATTGTCTCCTGTGATTTGCGGTTTTATTTGCGCAAGCAAAAAAAATGATATAGCAAATATATCAATGATGCTTGTGTTTATTCTTTCGTAATATTTAATATGTCGTCTACTGTGTTGGTTGTCTCTGACAGCGATGTGTCTTCACGCCTGATGCAGTTGCCGGCAAAGGTGGCATTGTCTTCGATGGCTATGCTGAGCACATCCACGGAACCGAACAGAGAAGCGCCCGAAAAAATTTTCAGATGTTTGCAGCGTACATCGCCTTCCACTTTTCCGATTACGTTGATGTTTTCGCATTGTATGTTGCCGTGCACCGTCGCGTTTTTACCCACCACCAAGTTGCCTTGCGTGGTGATGTTGCCTTTGATGGCACCTTCCAGACGAATGGAGCCGCCTTTGATGATATCGCCTATCATTTCAACATCTTCGCTGATGATGGTTTCGATATGTGCCAAGCCTGACAAAGTCGGTTTTGATTTTCTCATCTGAAGCCTCCTTATCTTTACCCTGTACAAACCAAAAAATACATCTATTATTTTACATCATAATCCGTGGTTGTCAAGCAGAGTATCCATAGGTAAAAGGACGATATTTTCGTATTTGTAATTCTTGTACGGATGTGATATATTTACTATTATTTTATGAATACACCATGGTTTATGGAAAAGGATAGTTGAATGAGACAAGTATATTTGGATTATGCGGCCACCGCACCTGTTGAGAAGAGAGTTTTGGAAAAAATGAACGAAATATTTGAGCATGTCTACGGCAACCCGTCGAGTATGCACTTAGTCGGGCGAAAGGCAAAGGGATACGTGGAAGCGGCCCGTGAAAGCATCGCTTCTTATATCGGCGCAGATCCGAAAGAAATATATTTTACTTCAGGTGGCACCGAAAGCGACAACTGGGCGCTGAAGGGTGTTGTGGGTGCCGCCAAAAGGCAACAAGCGCATATTATCACCTCTGTCATAGAACACCACGCTATTTTGCACACCTGCGAATATTTGGAAAAACAAGGCTGTCGCATTACGTATTTGCCGGTGGATGCAAAGGGCATGGTGGATATAGAACAATTGGAAGAAGCAATTTGTCCTGATACGGTTTTGATCAGTATCATGATGGCAAACAACGAAATCGGCACGATTCAGCCCATTGAGAAAATCGGAGAAATTGCAAGAAAAAACAACATTTTGTTTCATAGCGATGCGGTGCAGGCGTTGGGGAGCGTAAAAATAGATGTCGAAGCCATGAAGGTGGATATGCTCTCTTTTAGCGCACACAAAATTTACGGTCCCAAGGGTGTAGGAGCCATGTATATGCGCAAAGGAACACCCATCGAAAATTTTATGCACGGCGGCGCACAAGAATTGAGCAGGCGTGCAGGCACCCACAATGTGCCGGGGATTGTCGGTTTTGGTGAGGCAGTGGAGATGCTCAAAGAAAATGACGCAAAATATATAGCGCATTACAGTGAATTGAGAGATTATTTATATCATAAAATAACAGAAAAAACAGAAGATATATTGCTCAATGGGCACGAACAAAATCGTTTGCCCAACAATTTAAACATCAGCATCGGCTATGTGGAAGGCGAAGCCCTGCTCATTAACCTCGATATGGAAGGTATTTGTATTTCAACGGGCTCAGCGTGTTCGTCCGGCTCCTTGGAGCCCTCCC
>CALFLU010000079.1 GCA_937880125.1 uncultured Eubacteriaceae bacterium | reverse complement strand
AACACGGTTTCCAGTGCGGAATTGTCCGCACTGGAAACCGTGTTGGCATCTGACGGACTGCTTGAAGACGATATTCGAAGATTTTATACCCAGCGCGATAAAGAAAAAACACCTTCCTAAGCCAACGTTTGCGGCTAGGGCAGGAAAAACCCGACAAGCCACAGGGGCGCTTGCAGAAAAGAAAAGCTGCGGCCCACGACTCAAGACAAGGCGACGCTCACTTGCAATTATCTGTATTTTGCGATATGCTTTAAAGGACTAAACAGTATTGAGGAGGAAAGTATGGAAAATAAAAAAACGGCAATTTTGGTTGTAGATATGTTAAATGACTTTGTGACAGGTGCATTGAAATGTGACAGAGGTCTTGCAATTGTTGACAAGACAGCGAAGCTGTTGGAAGAAGCCAGAAAGCACGGCGTAGTTGTTATTTTCAGCAACGATGCCCATGTAAAAGGCATTGACCACGAATGCAAGTTTTGGGGAGATCATGCCATTGAGGGCACGAAGGGTGCGGAAGTAATTGACGAGTTGGCGCTTTCGGATAAGGACTATGTGGTTCCCAAAAGAAGGTACAGCGGATTTTTCTACACGCATTTGGATTTGTTGCTCAGGGAATTGAAAATCGATACGGTGATTATGACAGGGCTGCATACGCATATGTGTGTGCGCCATACGGCAGCAGACGCTTATCAGTTGGGCTATAATGTGCTGGTTGCCAGTGATGCCACAGACAGCTTCACGGAAGAAGACTACAATTCAGGCATTGAATATTTGAAAAATACCTATGATGCAAAAGTGTACACGGTAGATGAACTTTGTGAGATGTTTGCACGCTGATCTACTAAAAGAGATAAAGTGCAAGACTACACAGCAAGCAGTAAAAGTAAGCTATATAAAGCGGCAGGATAATTTTATCCTGCCGCTTTATTGATGACAATGTAAAAAGAATTTATTTACCGATGAATGTTGATTAATAGGTTTCTTTAAACACTTCAAAATATTTTTGCTCGTGGGCGCAGGCAGGGCAGAGTGCCGGTGCAGCTTTACCCTTTTGAATATAGCCGCAGTTGCCGCATTTCCATTCGACTTCTGCATCTTTTTCGAATACTTTGCCGTTTTCAATGTTTTCCAGAAGTTTCAAAAATCTTGTTTCGTGTCGAGCTTCTGCTGCTGCAATGTGTTTGAAAACTTCGGCAATGGCAATAAAACCTTCTTCTTCGGCAACTTTGGCAAATTGCGGATAAAGAAGATTGGTTTCTTCGTGTTCGCCTGCTGCAGCTGCCTTTAAGTTGGCTTTGGTGTCTTGCAAGTTGACGGGGAACTCGGCGGTGATTTCCACCATTTCGTCTTCCATTTCTTCTACAAGAAACTTATAGAAGCGTTTTGCATGTTCTTTTTCGTTCTCTGCCGTTTCCGTAAAAATATCGGACATTTGTACATATCCGTCTTTTTTTGCCTGAGATGCATAATACGTATAACGCATTCTTGCCTGCGATTCGCCTGCAAAAGATTGCATCAGATTCTTAGCTGTTTGACTGCCTTTTAATTTCATGCTTTATTCCTCTCTCTTCGATATATTATTATTAGTATATCATATTTATCGAATTTATCCAACTCGCCCATTTCATATTGCAGAGGAAAAAGGCGAAAGAAGTGTGCAAAATATTTTTTCTTGTTACAAGTGTCGGATTTTGGCGTAATTTATGAAAAATGCAGTATAATAGGGCTTACGGACAAAAATAAGAACATAAAGGCGTTATCAAAAACGAAGGAAATATAGATGATAAAATTCAGCATCAAAAAACCGTATACGGTGTTGGTCGGTGTCATTCTCATATTGATTTTGGGTACGGTATCGTATTTTAAGATCGATGTAGACTTGCTGCCCAACATCAATTTGCCCTATGCGGTCATTGCAACCACCTATCCGGGAGCAAGCCCCGAAGAGGTGGAAGAAATTGTGACAAGGCCGATTGAAAAGGCGATTTCTTCCACGAGCAACATCAAAAATATTAAATCCATCTCTTCAGAAAACTCTTCTTTGGTGATTTGTGAATTTTATGCTGCGGCGAATATGGATTCTGTGACCATTGAGATGAATGAAAAGCTGGATATGATTCAGCCTATTTGGGATGAAAAAAATATAACTTCCCCCATTATCATCAAACTCAACCCGGATATGCTGCCCATTATGGTATCAGCAGTTGATGTGGAAGGGCTGACGGGAACAGAGTTGACGCAATTTGTAACCGATAAGGTATTGCCGCCCCTTGAAAGTGTGGAAGGTGTGGGCTCTATTGAAACATCGGGGTTGATTCAAGAAAAAATCAACGTAGATATCAACCAGCAAAAAATAGACCAAATCAATGACGATATTTTAGCGAAAATTGATGGGCAGCTGGCCTTAGCATCATCACAACTCACCGGCGCACAAGCTGCGCTGAACAATCAAAAATCTGCGCTTGCAAATGAAATGGCCAAGCAAACAGCAGCATTGGATGAGGGTAAATCTGCCTTGACTGCTGCGCGCCAAGACCTTATAAGCCAACAGCAAAGCCTAAATACGGCGTTGCAAATAGCGCAAATAAGTGCAGGGACGTTAGCGCAGGCACTGGAGGAGATGGACAGGCAAGAAGCGGCGCTGACGGCAGAACGAGAAAAGATTATTGCGGACGGCGAAGAGATTGCTCAAGCCGACAGGCTGGCGCAAATCGAGACTTTGCTTGCTGCAATCAGCACAGCAAGACCCCAGGCATTGGCGCAGTTGACAACACTTCAGACACAGATTGCACAAAGTCAGGAAGCATTGCAGCAAATAAACGGCGGGTTGGGACAGTTAGACAGCAAGCAGGCACAAATCGATGCAGGGCTCAATACGCTGGCGCAGCAAAAAACATTGGCGGAACAAAAATTAGCAGCGGCGCAAAATGAAATTACCGCAGGCAAACAAAGTCTGCAGAGCGCCAAAGCACAAGCATATGCATCAGCAAATTTGGGCTCAATGATAACGGCTGACATGGTTTCTTCTTACTTGATGGCACAAAACTTTTCAATGCCCGCAGGCTATATTCACTCCGCTGACAACCAAAGCTATCTTGTGAAGGTGGGTGATAAAATCAAGACCTTTGAGGAACTGCAAAATCTTGTTTTATTTAAACCGAATATTGATTCGGCACAAGATGTGCGCTTAAAAGATGTGGCCGATATTGCCTTTACCGACAATGCACAAGCCATTTATGCCAAAATCAACGGCAGAGACGGCGTGTTGCTGGTGTTTCAAAAACAGAGCATGTATTCTACCTCTGATGTTGCCAATCGAATCAACGAAAAAATGAATCAGCTGCAAACAGAAAACAGCGCCATTCATATCACGAACCTCATGGATCAGGGGGATTACATCAAAATCATTGTGGATGCCATCTTGAATAACCTGCTCATGGGGGCGGTGTTGGCGGTGTTGGTTTTGATGCTGTTTTTGCGTTCGATGCGCACCACGGCAATTATTGCCATATCCATTCCCATCAGTGTTATTTTTGCGCTGTCAATGATGTATTTTACGGGTATTACCTTTAATATTATTTCGCTGGCAGGTCTGGCGCTGGGAATAGGTATGTTGGTGGACAACTCCATTGTGGTAATTGAAAATATTTTTCGCTTGCGCAGTGAGGGCATGGGCATCAAAGAGGCGGCACTTAAGGGCAGCAGGCAGGTGGCGGGCGCCATTACGGCTTCGACGATTACCACCATTTGTGTGTTTTTACCCATTGTCTTCACCCAAGGACTTTCAAAGGAATTGTTCAGCGATATGGGTCTGACCATTGCCTTTTCTTTGATTGCAAGTTTAATTGTGGCGCTGAGTCTGGTGCCTGCCATGGCTTCGACCATGCTAAAGGCAGAGCCGCAAAATGCGCAGCGAAATTATGAAAAAGTTCAAGATTTTTATGAGAGACTGCTGAGTGCGGCCTTGCAGCGCAAGGCTGTCGTGCTCGTTGCCAGTTTGGTGCTGCTACTTGGCAGTGCCTATGGTGTCAGCAGAATCGGCACGGCGTTTATACCCAAAGCGGACACCCCGCAAATGTCTGCCACGATGCATTTGAACGCTAAACAGCCTTCTTTTGAGACGTTGAAGGCAATGAGTGATGACGTAACTCAGCGCATGATGCAAATTGAAGAGGTGCGTGCCGTGGGCGCCCTGCAGCTCAATGACTTTGAAAGTGCCGGCAGCGACAATACGACGATGACTTTTTATATTGTCTTAGACGAAAAAAAGAAAAAAACGAACGAAGAGATTAAAGCTGAACTTTTGGAAAAGACGAAGGATTTGGATTGCACCATCAATGTAACCACATCCAATATGGATGTGAGCATGCTCGGCGGAGAAGGGCTTGAGGTAATCGTCAAAGGGCGAGAGTTGGATGTGCTTCAAAAAATTACCCAAGACATGGCTGAGGCGATGCGTGGCATGGAAGGAACCGTTGAGGTCTCTGATGGTATGAGCCGGCCCGTCAATGAAATTCGCGTCCTTGTCAATAAGGATCGTGCAGCACAGTTTAATCTGACGGTGGCGCAAATTTATGCCACTTTGTCAAATCAGCTCAGAAGTGAAAAAGAAGCAACCAGTGTGGTGCTGGATAATAAGATATATTCGGTGACGGTCAGTCAACGTGACAAAACCGATATGACAGGGGAGGAAATCGGCGGGGTGGAAATTGCCGCGCCGACGGGAGAAAAAACCGATATTGCCGCGGTGGCACAAATTGACAGGGCGCAGGGTCCGCAGTCGGTGTATCACGAAAACCAGCAACGCTATATGGTTGCCGGTGCCAATATAGACGATAAACACAATATTGGCTTGATTGCCGCAGACTTTCAAAAGATCATCGATGCATATGACGTACCCGAAGGATACAGCATCGAAATCCAGGGAGAAAATAAAATTATCCAAGATACGATGCGCGATTTGGCACTGATGCTGGCGCTTGCCATTATATTTATTTATCTGATTATGGTGGCACAGTTTCAGTCGCTGCTGCTGCCCTTTATTGTGATGTTTACCATTCCGCTTGCTTTTACGGGCGGATTACTGGCGCTCTTGGCAGCACATATGGAATTGAGTGTCATCGCCATGCTCGGTTTCATCATCCTTTCCGGTGTGATTGTTAATAACGGCATAGTTTTTATCGACTACGTCAATCAGCTTGTGGCGCAGGGAATGCCCAAGCGGCAGGCGCTGATACTGGGCGGCAAAACGCGTATGCGCCCGATTTTTATGACGGCGCTGACGACGATCTTGGGTTTGGTTACGATGGCAATGGGGTTGGGTATGGGCGCAGAAGTGGTGCAACCCATGGCGGTGGTGACCATTGGCGGATTGCTTTACGGAACGGTGGTAACGCTCTTTGTGGTGCCGGTGATGTATGAAGTGCTCAGCAAAGATAAAAAGAAAAAGGACGGACAAAGTGGCAAAGCACGGTTGATAAATCCGCAAGAAACCGAAACGGTGTAAAAAACTGGCGGCATTGCAGATGAATGTAAAATGGCCGAAAAAGCGCCCTATTATTCTCGAAATAGAATAATAGGGCGCTGCTGCATTTGGTTGAAAACGATTCAAAAGATGATATACTGAAATGAGAAAAGAGCCTGATTATCGTGTAATCAAGCGAAAAAATAACAAAATATGGAAAGACTAATCGTGGCCGTCACAGCGCGGCATGTTGGGCCCCAGGCCTGTGAGGTCGGTGATTTTGCCGACAGCCTTCTCGCTTAAAAAAATGATATGAGAGGGTGCACCGTCGATGTTTTCACCGCTGAGCCGAATGCCGTTGTCGTTTTCATAATAATCCAACGGCAAGTGACGACGGAAGAGACGACCGGTTTTGGCATCGGTTATTTCGATAACCACTTCCTCTGCGGAAATTTCACTAATTACGGGTTGTTTGTTTTCCATAAAAAACCTCCTGAATCAGGCAATAAATCTAAAGAAATTATAGCAGGAAATTGAGAAAAATAGAAGAAAGGTTAAAAACTGGTGAAAAAATGGTAAAAAAGACACTGATTATCAACGGCGTTAAGCGAATGCTTATTGTGGATGAGTCCACAACGCTGGCAGACGTGTTGAGAAAACAACTTCTGTTAACAGGTTGTAAGGTAGGCTGCAATCAGGGACATTGCGGCGCGTGTACGATTTTGTTAAACGGAGAAGCAACGCGTTCTTGTATCGTGAAAATGAGCAGAATTAAAGATGATGACGTTATTGAAACCATTGAGGGCATCGGCACACCGGAAGATTTGCATCCGCTGCAGGTGGCCTGGATGGCGCATGGTTGTGCACAGTGCGGCTTTTGCAGCCCGGGATTTATTATGTCAGCCAAAGACCTGCTGGCAAAAAACGCTTCTCCCACCAGAGAAGAAGTGCGCGACTGGTTTGACAAGAAAAAGAACTTATGCAGATGTACGGGCTATGTGCCGCTGGTAGATGCGGTAATGGATGCGGCCAAGGTGCTGCGCGGCGAGATGAAAAAAGAAGATTTGCTGTTTGAGCCCGTGGGCAATGAAATTATGGGCAGCAAATATATTCGCCCGACAGCTGTGGCAAAAGTAACGGGACTGCACGATTTCGGCGCGGATGTTGCGCTTCAACTGCCTGATAATGCACTGCGACTTGCTTTGGTGCAAGCAGAGGTTTCACACGCGAACATTAAAGGAATCGACACGGCGGAAGCGGAAAAAATGCCCGGCGTGTTCAGCGTTATTACGCACAAGGATGTTATTGGCAAAAACCGTATTTCCGGTTTGATTACCTTCCCCACCAACAAGGGAGACGGTTGGGACAGACCGATTTTGTGCGATGAAAAAGTATTCCAATTCGGAGACGCCATTGCCATTGTTGCAGCCGACACGGAAGAAAATGCAAAAGCGGCAGCGGCAAAAGTGAAAGTGGATTTGGAAGTTTTGCCCGCATACATGAGTGCCCCTGAAGCCATGGTCGAAGATGCCATTGAGATTCATCCGGGAACACCCAATGTGTACTATGAAATTAACTGTATCAAAGGCGAAGAAACAGCGCCCATTATGGAGTCTGCTCCTCACGTGGTGGAAGTGGAGTCTTATTGCAGCCGTCAGCCTCATTTGACCATTGAGCCTGACTGCGGCGTTGCTTATATCGATGAAGAAGACAGACTGACCATTCATTCCAAATCTATCGGCATTCACCTGCATCATGCGATGATTTGCGCAGGTATTGGCGTGGAACCCGAAAAATTGCGCCTTGTGCAAAGCAATGCAGGCGGCACATTCGGCTATAAATTTTCGCCGACGATGGAAGCACTGTTGGGTGTAGCGGCTCTGGTTACCAAAAGACCGGTATCCCTCGTATTTGATATGTACCAAAACATCACTTACACCGGCAAACGTTCTCCCGGATTCATGAAAGTGAAACTGGCAGCCGATGAAGAAGGCAAACTGCTTGCGCTGGAAGGCGACAACTACATTGACCACGGTCCTTATTCCGAATTCGGAGACTTGCTCACGATGCGTCTTGCGCAATTTGTGGGTGCGGGTTATGAAATTGACAATATCCGCAATAAGAGCCAAACGGTTTGCACAAACCACGCCTATGGCGCGGCATTCCGTGCCTATGGTTCTCCGCAGTCCTTTATGGGCAGCGAGACGGCCATTGATGTGTTGGCAGCCGAGATGGGTATGGATCCTTTCGACATTCGATACAAAAATATCTACAGACCGGGCGGCACGATTCCCACGGGCGGAGAGCCGGATGTGTACTGCTTGGAAGGTTTGATGGATATGATTAAACCCAAATACGAAGAAGCAAAAAAACGAGTGAAAGAAAAATCAACCGATGATGTAAAATGCGGCGTAGGTCTGTCTATCGGCATTTACGGTTGCGGACTGGACGGCGTGGATAGTTCGGAAGCCTGGGCTGAACTGACACCGGAAGGTGTGACCATTTATAACTCCTGGGAAGACCACGGACAGGGTGCGGATATCGGCACGCTGACAATGGCGCACGAAACCCTGCGTTTGGCAGGCATTAAACCCGAACAAATCAATCTGGTTATGAACGATACGGGTCTGACGCCAAACTCGGGACCGGCAGGCGGAAGCCGCTCAAACGTTATGACAGGTCAAGCGACCCGCATTGCAGCGGAAATGCTGGTTAATGCCATGAAAAAATCGGACGGCACCTACCGTACCTATGATGAAATGGTAGAAGAAAAAATGCCGCTGCGTTATGACGGAAAATGGGTATCCAGCATGTGCAGTGCCTGCTCGATGGATACGGCACAGGGAGATCCTTTCAGCGTATATATGTATGAAGTGTTTATGCCTGAAGTTTCCGTCGATGTCAAAACAGGCAAAGTGACAGTGGATCGCTTCACCACGGCAGTGGATGTGGGCACCATTATCAACAGGCTTGTTGTAGACGGACAAATCTATGGCGGCATTGCTCAAGGCATCGGCCTTGCGCTGAGCGAGGACTTTGAAGATTTGTCAAAACACACCACGCTGGCAAAATGCGGTATTCCTTACAGCAAGGATATTCCGGACAACATCGAAATCATGTACCAAGAAACCCCGCGTCCCCACGGACCCTATGGGGCAGCAGGCGTGGGTGAGGCACCGCTGACCGCTCCGCATCCTGCAATCTTGAATGCAATATTCAATGCAACGGGTGCAAGAATCACAAAAGTTCCCGCATTGCCTGAAGTGGTTAAGGCTGCGCTGGACGCATTAAAGTAGTATCTATTCACTTAGGAAAATGATAAAATAAAGAGGCAGACATTGTTTGCCTCTTTATTTTAAATTCGGTTGGAGAGGAAGAAAAATGAAGCAAATCTTTGACCAAAAAACATTGAGAGAGATTGAAAGTCAGTGTACGCAGGATCAACCCGCCAATTGCGCGACCACTTGCCCGGTGCACGTGGACGGACGCGCCCTGTGTGATGCGATAAAAGAAGAAGATTAGATACAGGTATTGGCAGATGCAGGTTTTTCAGCCAAGCGCGACGTTTGGCCGCATTGTATCCTCGGTGTGCGAAGCGCCTTGCGAAGCAGGGTGCAAGTTGAGTGAATTAAACAGTGGTATCAACATTCGCCGCCTGGAGCGAGCGAGCGTGATGTATGGACAATACAATCAAAAGAAGAGATTTTTTATTTCGAAAAAAAATAAAAAGACAGCCGTCATCGGAGAGGATTTGTTTTGCTTGTCCGCCGCCTATGAGCTTGCAAAAAAGGGCTATGACGTGGATGTTTTCAGCGAATACGGCGCCCTTGGCGAAAGTCTTGACGAAACGCTCAAAGGCAGGGTGAGCAGAGAAGACATTTTAGCGGATATGGACATCTTTAAAGACATGCCCGTGGTCTTTCATTTTAACCGCGCGCCCTCAAAGCAAAGTGTTGAAGAAATTCTCACAACCCATGAGGCGGTTGTGCTGGAGCAGAAAATTTTTGCGAGCCTGTTTGCAGATGGGGAAATCGACGCCCAAACATTGCAAACATCCGTCGATAAAATATTTACGAGAAAAGAAACGTCTCTTCCGATCATCGGCGCAATCGCCGACGGTAAAAAGGCGGCTACCACCGTTGACCGCACCCTGCAGGGTGTTTCGGTATTGGAAGGCAGAAAAAATGAGGGCAGCTATGAGACGACGCTGTATACGTCCCTTGACGGAGTAGCGCCCGATAAGCCTGTTGTACCCAAAGGAAAAGAATATACTAAAGAGGAAGCTGTCGAAGAAACGCAGCGCTGCATTCACTGTGAGTGCTTGGAGTGCGTAAAGGGATGCGCTTATTTGAAGCATTATAAAAGTTATCCGAAAAAATATGTACGCGAAATCTATAACAACTTATCCATCGCCGCAGGGCATCATACGGCAAATACGATGATCAACTCCTGTGCGCTGTGCGGACAGTGCAAAAATATCTGCCCCTTTGGACTGGATATGTCCATGGTGTGTCACCTGGCGCGGCAGACTATGGTGGAGACGGCAAAGATGCCGCCTTCGGCACACGAATTTGCGCTGTTGGATATGGAGCACGCCAACGGCGAGGAGTACTTTCTGGCAAAACATCAATCAGGCACGGATAAGAGCAGTTATTTGTTTTTCCCGGGGTGCCAGTTTGGGGCGATTGCGCCGCAAACGCTGCAAGCGATCTATGCAGATCTCAGCGGGCGTCTTAAAGGCGGCGTAGGGCTGATGCTGGGTTGTTGCGGCATCATGGCAAACTGGGCAGGGCAAGAGGCGATGTTTGACCGGGCGCTTCAAAGATTAAAAGAGCAGTGGGAAGAATTGGGGAAACCGACGATTGTCACCGCTTGCACGATGTGCAATAGTGTGTTTGAAGAATTTACGGAAATGAAAACCGTGACGATTTGGCAGGTGCTTAAAGAAATAGGGCTGCCGCCGGGTGTGACTGCAACCTCTTTGGAAAAAGCGGCCATATTTGATGCCTGCGGAGCGAGAGATGATGAAGAAAGCAGAAAAATCGTGCGCGATATGGCCCGACAATTGGGCTATGAAGTCCATGATTTAAAATACAATCACGAAACTTCGCCTTGCTGCGGCTATGGCGGCTTGGCAGCCTTTGCCAACAGGCAGGTGGCAAGAGAAATGACTGATTTTGCCGCAGGGTTGGACGAGGCGCCGTATTTGACCTACTGCATCAACTGCCGCGACCGTGTGGGACGAGAAAAAAGCGCGAATCACGTTTTGGAACTGATTTACGGCAAAGATGATATCGACTCACCGAGCCTGAGTCAGCGGCGATATAATCGGGCGAAAGTCAAAAAACAATTGCTGGAAGAAGTGTGGAAAGAGAGCGTTATGGAAAAACAAAACGAAATACAAATCACATTGCATGAAGGTGTAGAGGCGCTGCTGGATGAGCGCATGATTTTGGAAGAAGATATTATCAAAGTCATTGAGCAGGCCGAGAAAACAAAGTGTGCGATATTGGACCGCAAAACAAACCATCTGATTGCCTCGCGCAGGGTAGGAAACGTGACCTTTTGGGTGGAGTATGAAAAAGAAAATGAACAATACCGCATCTATCGGGCTTACAGTCATCGCATGATGGTGGAGGAGGCATAGGATGGAAGAAAAAAAAGTGTATGAATCCATTGAGGCAGATGCGTCGCTGGTTTGCGGGCAGTGTCAGGAGCCGCTGGTCAAAGGCAGCGCAAAGTTTTCTTATATGGGCAATGCCTTTCCTGTGGAGCTGCCCATGTGTCCCAAGTGCAAATTGATTTACGTGCCTGAGGAGCTGGCTTTGGGCAGAGTGCTCAAAGTGGAAAAAGAGCTGGAGGACAAATAGCCGTGTCGCTTCATCCCGGCGGAAAAAAAGCAACAGAGGAGTTGCTTGCTTTTGCCGACTTCGATGCGGGCGCAAAGATATTGGACGCCGGCTGCGGCGTGGGCGAGACCGTGAGGTATTTGCGCGCACAGGGATATGACGCGGTGGGCATTGACAAAGCAATTTCTTCAGAGGAAGCGTTTATTTATCAAGGTGATATTACGGCGCTGCCTTTTGCGGACAACAGCTTTGATGCGGTGTTATGCGAATGTGTGTTGTCCATCTGCGGTGAGACGATGCTTGCCCTTAAGGAATTTGCTCGGGTGTTGAAACCTTTGGGCAAATTGATTGCGGCAGATGTGTATATTATCGGAAATGAAAAACAAAAAGTTTTGCAAATAGAACGCTATAGCGGGCAGGGTTGGGAGAAGATGCTCCGAGAAGCGGGATTTTCTTTGTTGAAAAAAGAAGAGCGAACCGCTTGGATGCGCGAGCATTATTTGCAGGCGCTTTGGCAAGGAACGGATTTGAAAGAAAAGTGGGGCTGGGACGAAAACTATCGGGCGCAGGGATATCAAACAGGTTATATGCTGTGGTGGGCGCAAAAAACGGAGGGATAAGGAGAGATGATATGGATTTATTGGAGCGTATGTCCGAATTAAGTGCGGAGGGATTTTATTGCAGTCAGATTATCAACCTGCTGGCCTTTGAAATGCGGGGAGAGGAGCATCCCGATGTGATTCGCGCCCTGAGCGGTCTTTCAGGCGGACTCGGCTTTTCGGGAAAACTGTGCGGCTCGCTGACGGGGGGCGCT
>CALFLU010000078.1 GCA_937880125.1 uncultured Eubacteriaceae bacterium | reverse complement strand
TGGCCCTGAGGTCACCTATGGCGCGACCTCTTTTCTTGCACAAAACACCGCCGCCGATATCGTCGTCCTCGGCGAGGGCGACGAAACAACGCCCGCCTTGCTGCGGGCCCTGTCGTCTCAAAAAGATTTAAACAGCGTGCCCGGCATTGTCTACCGTCAAGGCGATGAAATTGTCACAACACAAAAAAGAGAAGCATTGGTGGATATGGATGAGATCGTCTTTGCCTATAATGAAGAGAGCATCTCCGCTTATGCGCATAAAATTTTATATTACGAATCCATGCGCGGCTGTCCGTTTTCTTGCGCTTATTGCCTGTCTGCCAACGAACGCACTTTGCGCACCAAAAGTCTTGAAAAAGTCTGCGAAGAATTGTCTTTTTTTATCGCGCATCGCGTGCCGATTGTGAAGTTCACCGACCGCACGTTTAACGTGGACACCGCGCGCGCACTGCACATTTGGCGGTTTATCAAAGAGTACAACCGCGCCACGACCTTTCATTTTGAAATCGCCGCCGACTTACTCACCGAAGCACACCTGACGCTGCTTGAGAGCATGCCCACCGGTTTTGTGCAACTGGAAATCGGCGTGCAAAGCGCCAATGAAAAAACCTTGCAGGCCATTTGCCGCACAACCGATTTGAACAAAATCAGCGACAGCGTAAAACGCCTTGCCAAAGCGGGCAACATTCATCTGCATACAGATTTGATAGCCGGTCTGCCCTATGAAACCTATGACTCCTTTCGCGCGTCCTTTAATTTTGTTTACGGCCTTGGCGGCCATATGCTGCAGTTAGGCTTTTTAAAAATCCTGCAAGGCTCCCCCATGGAGCCTATTGCCAAGAAGCAGCACTATGTCTATGAAAGCCGCGCGCCCTATGAAGTGCTCTCTACACCCTGGCTCAGCTTTGAAGAATTGCTTCGCCTGAAAGCCATCGAGCAGCTGGTGGAAAAGTATGCCAATTCCCAAAGCTTTTCGCATATTTTAGCCCACATCATACCACGCCTATATCACAAAGACGCTTTTTTGTTTTTTGAGGAGCTGGCTGCCTACTTTACACATCAGGGTTTGTTTCAACGCAAATTATCGAAACCCGATCTCTATACGGTTTTGTCAGACTTCCTCACCCATAAATCCTTCGATACAGGCATCTGCAGAACACTGCTGCAATTTGACTACCTGCTTTGCATGAGCGCGCCGCTGCCCAAGGCATTAACGCTGCCGATGCTGACGAAAACAGAACTGTTTGAAGCAGTGGAAAACAACCGCGCATTATTTCCCGAGAAATATTCTTCTCTTCCCTATAAGCAATTGATAAAACACCTGCGGGTATACGTTTTTGACCGCAATCCCCTTACCCTTCAGCCCTCGTCCACCCCCATAGCGTTTTGGCATTTGCCGAATAAAAAAACGTCTTCTCTTTTGCCTGTTTTTTTAAATTGAACTATTGCCGTCTTATATACGGCATCGGCTTATCGGTAAATCTTTTAAAGAACTCTCGTGGCATATTTTTCATGAAAATTGATAAATCACATTTTTTTCCGTTGACTTTATTTTCAAAATTTTATATACTTTTTTGAATTATACTTAAAAGGCGGAATCATGATGAAAGCAAAAATACAATTTGTCAGCGCTATGCTCATTTTTGGCAGCCTTGGGCTGTTTGTTCGGTCTATCTCGGTTTCTTCGGGTGCTCTTGCGCTGATACGCGGTATTTTGGGTAGTCTGTTTTTAATTGCTTTTGTTCTCGTTTCCCGTCAAAAGTTTTCTTTTGGGGCGATTAAAAAAAATCTGCCTCTGCTGATTTTTTCTTCCACCGCCATGGCCTTTAATTGGATATTTCTTTTTCAAGCCTATAAATACACCACCATTGCCAACGCCACGCTCAGTTATTATTGTGCGCCGATTATCGTGGTATTGCTGGCGCCCGTGATATTAAAGGACAAGTTTTCTTTACAAAAATTGCTCTGTGTATTTATTGCGATGTTTGGCATGTTTTTGATTGTCAAAAGCTCTCCGGGACAATCTTTGGACTATGATCATGCCAAGGGCATCTTCTTTGGTTTGTGTGCGGCGGGGCTCTATGCCAGCGTGATACTGACCAACAAGTTTTTCAAAGGTTTGAGCGGTATTGAAACCACGCTGACACAGTTGGTGTTTGCCGTTGTGGTTTTGTTGCCCTATGTGTTGATTTTTGAGCCTTTTTCTCCCTTGGCAATTCCTTCTTCCTCCATTCCTTTTATCCTGATTGTCGGGCTTTTTCACACCGGATTTGCTTACTTACTCTACTTTACCGGCGTCAAATATCTGCCTGCCTCTTCCATTGCTTCGCTGAGTTATTTAGACCCCATTTCCGCCGTGTTCTTTTCTGCCCTGTTGCTGGCAGAACCCTTGGGGCCTTTGCAAATACTCGGCGGTGTTTTCATTATCGGCTCCGCCTTTCTCAGCGAACGCAAACCCCGTGTTGCAGACAGCGCAGTTGTCGAATAATTCGCTTTTATTCTTAATCGTACTCGCTTATTCTCTTTTGGCATTTATGAAAAGTGTCATATTGTAATTACAAAACCATTTATGCTATACTGAAGTGTAAAGAAATTTTAATTGCCAAAAGGTGAAAATATGAACATATTGGTCATAGGCGCATCGAGCGTCGATGTCATTGCACACAGCAACAGCCGAATTTTGGCACAACACGAAACAAACGGTACCGTCAAATTTCGCCACGGAGGCGCCGCGCGCAACATCACCGAATTGCTTGCGCGCCTTGATATTGCATCCAAACTTCTCACAGCGGTGGGCAACGACACAGCGGGAACAGCTCTTCTCAGCGCCTTGCAACAAATGGGCATCGATACGCAATTGAGCATTGCGGTGCCTGATACACCCACCGCGGCAAATGTGCATATTATGGATCTGGAGGGAGATATTTATACCTCTGTTACAGGCGCTTGCCTTGCCTACCGCCTGACACCGCAAATCATTGAAAACAGTCTTAGCGATGAAGTGGATATTGTCCTGGCCGACTCTACGCTGGATTTGGCAACGTTAAAATATATCGCTTTTCAAGCAACTGTACCGAAAAAAATCTTCGAACCCGTCAGCTATTTTGAGTGGACGGACATTGTTGAACTTCTCCCGCAATTTGACATCATCAAACTCAGCAAGTTTCAGGCAGAGCGCCTGCGCGGCGGCATGATCACCAGTGTTGCCGACGCAAAGGATTGCGCCAAATACTTGCTCAACGAAAAAAATCTCCAAACCGTTTTTATTATTTTAGACGAATATGGCTCCATCGCCGCAAACAGTCAAGAGGTAGTGCATGTACCTGCTTTTCAGTCCAAAAGCTTTGCCAAGCCGGGAGCGGAGCACGCCTACACCGCGGCCATTGTCTATGGCTTGCAAAACAATTTAACGTTTTATCAAACCGCTTTGTTTGCACAGGCATGCTATGCATTGGCCTTGGACTTGCCCCAAGGGGAAATGGAATTTTTTACTTTGCAAAAGATCAGCGATATTTTGCACGACAGCACAAAGATCGACGTGGAACATGCCGAAAAAACCGAGTCGACGCGAAACAAAACACCGCGCAACGAAGAAGAATTTTTAGATATCACCTAAAGCCGCTCTGCACATTTTTTATACCCGACGGAGGAATATTTTGAGCTTTTTTACCATGGTTTTGGCTGCCCTGGGTCTGTCGATGGACGCCGCTGCCGTTTCCATTGCAAATGGTCTTTATTATAAAAACACATCCGGGGCAAAAGTTTTGCTCATGGCCTTTTGTTTTGGGTTGTTTCAGGCCGCCATGCCGTTGATTGGCTATTTTGCGGGCAGCTTGTTTCGCGATGCGATTATGCGCATTGATCACTGGATTGTGCTGATTATCCTCGCATTTTTAGGCACTAAAATGATTGTCGAGGCACTAAAAAACCGTTCTGACAGTGCGGAAAAAAGCGAAAAACCCCAATCTTTGACCTATAAATATTTGCTGGTGCAATCCCTGGCTACAAGCATTGACGCACTTGCCTTCGGCATTTCTCTCGCACTCATCGATGTCAACATTTTTGCCGCCACAGCAGCCATTGGGCTGATTACTTTTTCGGTTTGCCTCCTCGCCTATTATGTCGGCCAAAAGTTTGGCACAAAGTTTAAAACCAAGGCGGAAATCTTTGGCGGACTGATTCTGATTTTTATCGGTATTCGTATCTTTATTCAGCACATGTTCGGATAACATGAAGTCACATTGATTTGTTTTTAAGCACTATTCTCGTCTTTTCTGAGAAAGGAGACTTTAGGATGCTAAAACTGCCTTTTATTAAAAATCAACAAACTCTTCGCACACAAACCGCCACCTTGCGCAAGCTGAATATACATTCTCTCGACGAAATTATGCAGCTGCAGCAAAAGGTGCTCTCAGCTTTATCGGACCCTGACTTGTTTGTGCCATTTGAACAAAAGGATTTGGTTGAACTTTTTGCCTGTGAAGACAATTTGCTGTTGGGTGTGTTTGACGAAGAGGAAGAACTCATTGCCTTTCGCGCCGCCAGTGTGGGGGGAAGCGATTTTGAAGAAGTGCTTCCTTATTTAGACGAAAGTCATGCCGATTTGCCCAAAATGTTGTTGGCGGGGGCCTTTGTTGACCCTGACTATCGCAGCAATCGCCTGCAGAAAAAAATGATCGAATACACCTTCACCTGGGCGTATGCACGGGGCATTAAGCTTTTTTTCACACTCATTCACCCCGACAATGCCGCCAGTCTCAAGTCTGTTACTTCACTGGGTTTTGAGCCTTATCGCCACTTGATTATCTATACGCACAACCACGACCGACTGCTTTTGATTAAAATTTTTGAATAAAAAAAGACCTGCCCTATCGGCAGGTCTTTTTTTATTTTTTTTTCACACAGTACTGTCTATTCCAGCTCAATCATCAGCTGTCCTTTTTCAACACCGTCCCCCTGTGAGACATGAATTGCCGCAATGGTGCTGTCGATGGGAGAGGTGATTTCCGTCTCCATTTTCATTGCTTCTACAATCATCAGCGGCTGGTTTTTCTTGACCGTCTCACCTACAGAGACATGAATTGCCATGACCGTGCCGTTAATGGGCGGTCCGATGTGCTTTTCATTGCCCTCTTCGGCCATTTTCACGGTTTTTTGATAAACCGCAGGCAAAGAGTGCTCGTCTTTGACATAAATATCGCGTCTGAATCCGTTGATTTCATATACAAACTGCCTGTAGCCGTCTTCGCCTACATTGCCGCCGATATGCACCAGCTTGATCATGCAGCGCACACCTTTTTCGAGTTCCACTTCCGTCTCCTCACCCAGCTTGAGCGAATTGAAAAATACATGGGAATCCATTTGCACATAATCGCCGTATTCCTGCAAAAACTTCATGTAGTCGTCATAGACTTTCGGGTATAGCGCGGCGCTGAGAACCGATTTGTCGTTCATATCTTTGCCGTAGCGCTCCTTATAGTCTTTGCGAATGGCATCAAAATCCACATCTTCCAAAAGCTCACCCGGGCGCACCGTCAAAGGTTCTTGCCCTTTGAGAACAATTTCTTGCAGTCTTTTGTTAAAACCACCCTCGGGTTGACCCAACATGCCCATGAAAAAGTCTACCACCGAATCGGGAAAAGCAAGATTTTTTCCTTTTTCGTAGATGTTATCAATCGTCAACTCATTTTGAATCATAAAGATTGCCATATCCCCCACGGACTTGGAGGAAGGTGTTACCTTGACAATGTCGCCAAAGAGTTCGTTGGCATCTTTATAAGCTTCCAAAAGGTCGCGGAATCGATGACCCAAGCCAAAGCTTTCCGCCTGTTGTTTTAGGTTGGAATATTGTCCGCCGGGCACTTCATAACGATAGATTTCCGCTGTGGGCGTTATCATACCGGATTCGGATTCATAATACACGGGGCGCACATTTTCCCAATAATCGCTGAGAAGCTGCAGTCCGAATTCATCCAGCTCCGTATCGCGCTCGGTGTGTTTGAGCGCTGCGACGATGCTGTTGAGCGCAGGCTGTGAAGTAAGCCCGCTCATGGTGTTGAGCGCCATATCCGCAATGTCTACGCCTGCCATGGCGGCGCTGAGCACAGAAGCAACGGCGTTGCCCGCTGTGTCATGGGTATGAAAATGAACCGGGATGCTAATTTCTTCTTTGAGCGTTTTAAACAAAAGGTGTGCCGCTGCGGGCCGAACCAGTCCGCTCATGTCTTTGATACACAAAATATGTGCACCCATCGCTTCAATTTCTTTTGCTTTTTTTACATAATAGTCCAAGTCATACTTGGTTTTGCTTTTATCGAGAATATCACCGGTGTAGCACAGTGCCACTTCGGCAATTTTATTGTTTTTCAACACCTCTTCACAGGGAAGCTTGACTGCCTCCAACCAGTTGAGGGAGTCAAAAATTCGAAAGACGTCAATGCCCGCCTTGGCCGATTCTTTGACAAATTCCACCACCACGTTGTCGGGATAATTTTTGTATCCCACCGTATTGGTGCCGCGAAGAAGCATTTGAAACATGATGTTGGGGATACGCTTTCTGAGCCTTTTGAGCCTTGTCCAGGGCGATTCGTGTAAGAATCTGTATGCCGTGTCAAAGGTTGCCCCACCCCACATTTCCAAAGAAAATATGTCTGATTCATAGACGGCCACCGCACGCGAAATATCCAACATATCCTTTGTGCGCAGCCTGGTTGCCGCCAAAGACTGGTGGGCATCACGGTAGGTGGTATCCGTCACAAGCAGTCTCTTTTGTTTTTTGATATAATCCACAACGGCCTCGGGTCCCTTGCTGTCGAGCAGTTGTTTGAGTCCGTCTTTGACTTCCATTCCCTCCACATTGGGAATAATCGGTTCGGGATAATCTTTCTTTTCCCCTTGTGTTTTGTTGATGATGATTTCACTTAAATATTTTGCCAGCTTTGCTTCGCCGTCTTCCGCTTTTTTTGTTGCAAAAAGCTCGGGATGCTGGTCGATAAACATCGTGTTGCAACGGCCTTTTTTAAATTCTTCGTGTTGCAGCACGTTGATTAAAAAGTCTGTGTTGGTGTGCACGCCTTCCACATAGTGCTCTCTCAATGCACGGAGCGCTTTTTTGCGCGCATTTTCAAAGGTGTTGTCCCACACAATGGTTTTGACGAGCAGGCTGTCGTAATAGGGCGTGATTTCGGCGCCGGCATGGCCGTTTCCGCCGTCTAGGCGCACACCGTTTCCTGCCGCGGTTCTGTATACCAAAATTTTTCCGGTATCGGGCAGAAAATTGTTTTTCGGATCCTCTGCAGTGATTCTGCACTGAATCGCCGCACCGCGCGGACAAACATCGGCTTGGGATTGGATGCCGATTTGCTCACTGCTCAGCGGGTATCCCTGGGCAATTAAGATTTGGGCCTGTACAATGTCTATTCCCGTTGTCATTTCCGTCACGGTGTGTTCGACTTGTATGCGGGGGTTCATTTCCATGAAATAATAGTTGCCGGCTTCATCCAGCAAAAATTCCACTGTGCCCGCATTGACATATCCCACGGCTTTTGCCAGCTTCACCGCATCAGCGCAAATTTTTTCTCTTTGTTCATCGTCAATGGCCAAAGACGGTGTAAATTCAATAATCTTTTGATGGCGTCGTTGAATGGAGCAGTCTCTTTCGTATAAATGAACCACGTTGCCGTATTGGTCCGCCAAAATCTGCACTTCCACATGACGGGGTTTTTCCAAATAACGTTCTACAAACACGTCTCCGTTGCCAAAAGCTTTTTTTGCTTCACTGACCGCTGTGCGGTATTCTTTGATCAACCCGCTTTTGTCGCGCACCACGCGCATGCCTCTGCCGCCTCCGCCAAAGGAGGCTTTGAGGATTACCGGATAGCCTATTTCTTGTGCTGTCTTAACCAATTCGTCTTCGTCACGCACAGGCTTATCTGTACCCGGCAGGGTGGGTATACCCACCTTTTGTGCAAGTTTTTTTGCCGCTACTTTATCGCCGAATATTTCCATAACATCGGCAGGCGGCCCTATGAAGGTAATATCTTCCTGCTCACAGGCGCGCACAAATTCGGGATTTTCCGCTAAAAATCCGTATCCCGGATGAATGGCTGTTGCCCGTCTTGCCTTGGCAATTTCAATAATTTTATAGATGTCTAAATATGCACCCACCGGTGTTTTTTCGGGATCCAACATATATGATTCATCCGCCTTGCTGCGGAAAAGGGCGACTTTATCTTCTTTTGAGTAAACGGCCACGCTCCGAAGATCCAATTCATTGACCGCACGAATAACGCGAATGGCAATTTCGCCGCGATTGGCAATTAAAATCTTTCTGAAAGCTTTTATTTCCATGTGTTTCCTCCTTTTTTTGCTTTGTTAAAATGCTGAATAGTACTATTATAATCAATACGCGCAAAAAAATAAACATGATTTTAAAAATATTCTGTCTTTTTTGTATAAATATTAGTATACTCATTCGAGATTTGCCGTGTTCTTTTCTTTTTTTCACGTATATTTATAATTTAACATTCATATATATACATACTATTTGCGCAGCACCAGACCGATTTTTTTCTGCACTTTTTGCAGTGTTTTATTGGCGACTTTTTCCGCTCTTTCCGCTCCTTGACGCATGTAACTCTCCAGCAATTCTTTATCTTTCATCAACTCTTCATATCGCTTTTGGATGGGTTTTAATGTCTCGATGACCCCTTCAGCCACCTGCATTTTCAACTCCGCATAGGTCATTGCCCCGCAGCTGTTTTGTGCTTGCTCAATGGTCATGCCTCTGGCGGAAGCATAAATTTGCAACAGGTTCGAAATGCCCGGTTTGTTTTGTTCGTCGTATACAATTTTGTCATCGGAATCGGTCACCGCACGTTTAAATTTGCGCAAAATATCTTCCGGTTTGTCCTTGAGCGTGATGTAGGCATTGACATTGCTGTCTGACTTGCTCATTTTGTTTTGCGGCTCTTGCAGACTCATAATGCGCGCTCCCGTTTTGGGATAATGCCCCTCGGGGATTGTAAAAGTAGGTGAATACGTATTATTAAAGCGCATGGCAATGTCTCTTGTAATTTCGATATGTTGCCGCTGGTCTTCGCCCACGGGCACATAATGAGCCTGATAAAGCAAAATGTCTGCTGCCATGAGCACGGGATAGTCAAACAATGCGGCACGAATATTTTCGCCCTGCTTGGCCGATTTTTCTTTAAATTGAATCATCCTCGACAACTCGCCCATATAGGTATAGCAGTTCAGCAACCACGACAACTCACTGTGCGCCGCAACATGCGACTGCACAAACAGCACCAGTTTTTCGGGCTCCAACCCTGCCGCAATCAGCATTGCATAGCACTCATAGGTTCTTTTGCGCAACATCGCAGCATCCTGGGGCACCGTCAGCGCATGCAAGTCAACAATGCAAAAATAGCACTCATAGATGCTTTGCAGCTCTGTCCAATTTTTAATCGCCCCAAAATAATTGCCGATTGTGAAGTCTCCCGATGGTTGAATTCCGCTGAACATGACCTTCTTTTTTGTTTCAGACATTTTTCTCTCTCCGTTTCTTTTTCATACAAAAAAACCGCCCTTACCTATAAAGGACGGTTTTATTTCAAAATAAAATCGCGGTACCACCTTACTTGATGAAATGATTTTTCATCCGCTTAAGGGCTTAACGCGCCACACGCATTGACATTTCCTCCAAGATTCTTGCAAGCCCATTCAAAACAACCCTGCCACAAAACTCTCAGCCGTGTTTTGCTCTCTTCAGACAACATGTCGTTTTTACTTTTCTTGCGCATCGAATTATGAAATTGATAGAAATTATATTTCTTTTAACTTACATTGTCAAGTTTATCACATAAAATCGTGGTTGCAACAACGGCAAAATATGGTATGATTAAACAAATACAAGCTGAAGCGCTTAGAAAGTGAGGATCGATATATGAAATATCGAAAGTTTAAAAACGACCTGGAAATTTCCCAATTGGGCCTTGGCTGTATGCGCTTTCCCTTAATAGAAGGCGACAATTCCAAAATCGACGAAGAACAAGCTGAACGAATGATTTTGCACTGTTACGAAAACGGTGTCAACTATTATGATACAGCGTACCCCTATCATGTGGGGACTTCAGAAAAATTTGTCGGAAAAATCTTAAAAAAACATAATCTGCGCGACAAAATTCATCTGGCTACAAAAAATCCTGTTTGGCAAGTCACCGAAAACAAGGGATTTTATGTCCTGTTCGAAGAACAGCTGCAAAATCTCCAAACCGATTATTTGGATTTTTATTTAATGCATTCATTGAACGCCGGATCTTGGCATGCTTCAAAAAAGAACGATATCGAAAGTTTTATGGATACCATCAAAAAAGAGGGTCGTGCCAAGCAAATCGGTTTTTCTTTTCACGACAACTTGAAAATTTTTAAAGAAATCGTGGATGCTTACGACTGGGATTTTTGTCAAATTCAACTCAATTACATGGATCAAGACTACCAGGCCGGCCTAGAGGGCTTGCAATATGCCGCCAAGAAAGGTTTGCCCGTGGTGATTATGGAGCCTCTTAAGGGCGGCAGGCTCGCACCGGTGCTCACACCTTCCATGCAGGCGCTGTTTGACAAAAACAACGTAACGCTCTCACCTGTGGAGCTGGCGCTGAAGTTTTTGTTTAATTTGCCAGAAGTCAGCTGCGTGCTCAGCGGTGCCAGCAGTTATGACCAAATTGTCGAAAATGTCCGCAGCGCTTCTGTCTATGGCGTGGGCGATTTGACACAAAACGAAAAAAATCTCATCGACGACATGATCGAATTCTACACTTCCCGCACCAAGGTGCCCTGCACCGGATGCCTCTACTGCATTGACGACTGCCCGCAGCGCATCCCTATCAACATTATCTTCTCTTTGTATAACGGCAGGTATATTTATGAAAACGACAAATTGGCACGCATTCAATATGACGCGCATGTACCTGTCAAAAGAAGACCCGATCACTGCATCGAATGCGGTCAGTGCGAAGCGCATTGTCCACAACACATCAAAATTATCGACGAATTAAAAGTAGCACATGAAGATTTGCTCAGTATTGAGATGTAGCAAACCCAAAATATCCTTATACCTGATGAATCAACAGCAATAAAAAACCGGCAGTCTCTGCCGGTTTTTTCTGTATTAGCTGTACAAAATGAGCGCAATCATCTCCAAGGTGTCATCTCCGATGTTTTTCAAGTCGTGATATTCGGGGTCCGGTGTAATGCACAAATCCAACGCGCCCACTTCTACCTCTTTTCCGTTGTCGTTAAAGAGTCCGCGACCGCTGATGATATAATACCATTCCGTCTCGCCTACGTGCTGATGATGGCTGATGGATGCGCCCGGTTCCAGGAAGATATGATTAAACATTCTGCCCTTTCCGTTTAACTTGTCCGGCGCAATGACTTGACGCACTACGGCTTTGCCTTCGCCTGCGCCCCCCAGTTTTGTTGCTTGTGCTTCTGTTACTTTTATTACCATGACATTGATTCCTCCTTACTGAACTGATTTATTTATATTATATCAATCGAAAGTGTTATTTTCAACGAAAGAATATTCGAACATATGTTTGCTTTTTGCGTTTCGTTATGCTACACTAAACTCGGTGAAAATCATGATTACAGAAGAAACGTTAAAAAAACTCGAAATTCTTTCGGATGCCGCAAAATATGACACCACCTGTGCATCGGGCTATAATCAAACATCGAAATACAAAAATTTACGCACCCAACCAGTATCCGGCATTTGCCACAGCTACACGGCAGACGGCCGCTGCGTCTCGCTGCTTAAAGTGCTCTATACCAACAAATGCGTCTATAATTGCACCTATTGTGTCAATAAAGTCACGAACAACTGCCCGCGGGCGAGCTTTGACAGCGAAGAGTTGGCGGCGCTGACCTATGAATTTTATAAACGAAATTATATATCGGGGCTATTTTTGAGCTCCGCCATCGAAAACACACCCACCCAGACCCAGCAAAATATTTACCGCACGTTGCTTATTTTGCGAAAAAAATATGCCTTTGCGGGCTATATCCATGCCAAGGCGCTTCCCGGCGCCGACTTGGCTTTGATAGAGGCCTGCGGCCATCTGGCTGACCGCATGAGCATCAACATTGAACTGCCCACTCGCCAAAGCCTGCAACTATTGGCACCTCAAAAAACATTTGCCGCCATTGCCGCGCCCATGCAACTGATTCACAACCGGCTGCAAAAGGCGCTTTTTTCTCCAAGCAAACCCGTCCGACAATCTTTTTTGCCGGCAGGGCAATCCACACAAATGATTATCGGGGCAAGCAATGAGAGCGATTATCAAATTTTGCGCACCAGCAAATATCTCTATCAGTCTTTGGGGCTTGCACGCGTCACGTATTCGGCCTATATCCCCGTCAACGAAAACAGTCTGCTGCCCGCCCTGAGCACCCCGGTGCCCCTTAAGCGCGAAAATCGACTGTTTCAGGCAGATTGGCTCATGCGCTATTATGATTTTGATGCAGAAGAGTTGCTGTCTTCCGACATGCCCTTTTTTGATTTGAATATCGATCCCAAGGCCGATTGGGCATTGCGCAATTTTCACCTTTTTCCCATCGAGGTCAGCACCGCAGATTATGCAACCTTGTTGCGCATTCCCGGTATCGGTCGTCGCAGCGCCGCGCGCATTGTGCGGCTGCGCAAAGAGGGATTTTTGGACTTTGACGCACTTAAGCGCATGGGCGTCGTGCTCAAACGTGCACGCTATTTTATGGTTCTTCATGGCAAGCGCATGCCGTTTTCTGATTTTTATGCGGAAGATTTGCGTTCTATTTTGCGAGATCCTTCTTCGCATCAGCTGTCTTTTTTTTCGACAGGGAAAGGAGCCGCTCATGTATATCGCCTATGACGACACTTTTTCGGGCTTGCTCAGCGCACTGTATGTTTATTATACAAAGCCCGATATCCAAATCAGCCGTGTCTCTACCGCCCTTCCGCTCCTCGATTGTGTTGTGCACACCACCCATGCGCAAAATGCCGAAAAATTTGCACGCCGCATTTGTCGCCGATTTGGTCAAACAGCTTATGAAAACCTCTATTTTGCTTTTTTGTTCGGTTCTGATGATTTGGAGCAGGCCATTATTGACTACATTGCCTCGCTGATGCAAAAATCCGATGCCTATCCCCATGCTGTTTCAAAAATATGCAACTGGCGCAAACGAATTTTAAATTCGGTTTATCGATACTACGGTTTTTTGCGATTTTCCGAAAAAAATCATATTCTGTACGCCGCCTACGAGCCTGACTATGACATCAGTTTGTTGCTGTCGGGCTATTTTGCCGAGCGGCTTGCTTATGCACCCTTTGTGATACACGATTGCAGGCGCAGTATCATGCTGCTCCACCGCAACCGCCACTATTTGCTGACAGAGGCCAAGGAAGAATTTACCGCTGCGCGCTTAGACGAGGGCGAAACATATATTCAAAAACTTTTTCGTTCTTATTTTGAGTCGGCAAGTATTCAAACCAGAACCAACCCGCGCCTGCAACGGAGCAATTTTCCGTTAAAGATGCGCACCCATGCCTTTGAATTTGACAACCCCGACAAATAGCTTTAGAATAAAACCATCAACTTGTGATTCACATCAAGCTAAAAGGGGTTATTTGAGATGAAATATCAAGTGAAACCTTTTCTCAAAAGAGCCTTTTCACCGAAAATCGCTTCCATTGCAGCGCAAATGTCTTATTATTGGACGCTTGCGTTTATTCCTGCCATGATTTTTTTGATTTCCGTTACGACAAAACTTTATCTGCCTGTCGACAGTCTGTTTCCTTTTTTGCAGGCCGCCATGCCCGAATCGGCATATAACATAGTCTTCAGCGCCATTGAAGAAGTGCTCAGCTCGCAAATCAGCCTGGGTACACTTGTCCTTGCACTCTGGTTTTTGGTCAGCGGCATGAACGCTTTTATTTTGGGTCTGGCCACATCTTACCCCGACACCAACCACCGACGTCCCGTCAAGGTCATTGTTTTGGCTTTCATTTTTGCATTTATCTTTATCGCCATCATTGTGGTAGCGATTTTGCTCATCGTTTTTGGTCAACATTTGACAGAGTTGCTGGCACGTCTTTTGCCCGTTGGCATCAATTTACTCACAGCGGGCAGAATTGTCGGTTACTTTATCGTATTTTTGATGATGGTTCTCACTTTCAGTCTTTTATATCGATTTGCTCCCAACATCAAACTGCGCTTAAAAGACGTGTTTTGGGGTGCTCTTTTTTCTGCAACCGGCTGGATTATTGCCACGTTGCTCTTTCGCTTTTATGTGGACAACTTCGGCCGCTATGGTGTCATATTCGGCAGCCTCGGCGGCATCTTTGTTTTTTTGCTGTGGCTGTATATTCTCATCTTTATTATGCTGGTCGGCAACGAAATCAACGTCTCCTATTATCTGCAAAAATATAAGCCGCAAGATTGGGCGGATACATAAAAAAAAGAGTGAAGCAAAAGCCTCACTCTTTTTTTATGTATGGATATTATTAGCCAAAATATCTCTTTAACAAACCTTCAAAAGCCATACCATGTCTTGCTTCATCTTTACACATTTCGTGTACGGTGTCGTGTACGGCATCATAGTTCAACTGTTTTGCCAATGTTGCCAATTCTTTCTTGCCGAGGCAAGCGCCTTGTTCTGCCGCTACGCGCAACTCCAGATTTTTCTTTGTGCTGTCTGTTACCACTTCGCCCAACAATTCGGCAAATTTCGCCGCATGTTCCGCTTCTTCAAATGCGATGCGTTTGTAGGCTTCCGCCACTTCGGGATAACCTTCACGGTCAGCTTGTCTGCTCATGGCCAAATACATACCCACTTCGGTACATTCGCCCATAAAATTCATCTGTAAGCCTTCTACGACGCGCTCATCTACGTCTTTTGCAACGCCGATGACATGCTGGTCTGCCCAAGACAGCCCTTCGCCTTCTTTGATTTCGATAAATTTGTCACTTGGTGCCTTACATTGCGGGCAAAACTCCGGCGGGATTGTTCCTTCATAACCATATCCACAAATTGTGCAACTATACTTCATAACTTCCTCCTAATATAATAATAATTCTTATTATTGATTCTATATCATTTTATTTTAGATGTCAATATCAAAAAACGATTTTTGAAATTTTTTTCTGCTTATCCTGTCACATATGACACACATGACTATGCCAAAGAGCACAATCAGCGCCAAGGCCGCCTGTTTGTTGGGAATAACGAATAAAAACAAAACCGCAAGCGCACCGCATATCAACAGATACACAAATTGAAACAATCCCGCAAATAAAACATTGACATTTTGCTTAATGGCTCGCTGGGGATTGTCCCAAAACAGCGAAGGTCTGGAAGCATCCAAAAGAAACGAAAAATATCCCGCAGGCACAGTAATGATAAAGCCCAACACCACCGCCGCAATCAAAACAGCTGCATTGATTTTTGTCACAAAGAAAATGGCGATGCCGCTTAAAATCAATGTCGCCAAATTAATCAAAAAATGCGTCAACAAACGGGCGTTCATCTGCTCATTGGTACCTACCGGCATGGTTTTGGTAATCCAAAAACTTTGCCCCTCCCGCGAAAAGGTGGTTGCCGCCGTGGGGTTAAAGCCTACAAAGAATGCAAAAAAAGCAGCAATAATCAGCGTTGCCTGCACCTCATAGCCCGCAATCATTTGCGGCGTGAGAAGCTGTTGCATGCCTGAAGCCACGGACATTATCACCAACACCAAAGGCATCACAATCACCATGCCAATGCTGTTATACATAAAAACAGGGGTCTTTAAAATCAATCGAAAGTCATTTTTCAATATTGCCACCATTGGCCGCTGACTTTGTGCTTCTTTCAACGGTTTTTGCGCCTGTTTTGCCTTTTTGCGCGTACCGCTTTGCGCCGCGGAAAGCAGGGATTGAATGTAAAATTTTTCTCCGACAATGCCGCATAAGAGCACCACGGCAAAGGCAAGCGCCAAAAACAGAAAAAGATACCACAGCCCTGCCATCTGATTATAAAACACCATTGCCTTGCCTGCCAAGGTGGCGGGAAAGAAGATTTTGGCAATGACATCCAACAGCGCATTGGAATTTTGCAACATAGTGTTGATAACCGCTGCGGAGTCTTGCCCGCCCATGGTGGAACCCATTTTCGTTGCACCGAACTGCACTGCCATGACAATGGCCAATGTGAAAAACAAAATAATCAGCTGTGCCTTGTCTTTTTTTAACCCCAAATTGGCTCCGCGCATCAGCGCCATTACCAAGATACTGATAATGCCCAGCACCACAAGGGGCAAAATAAGCAAGCCGAGCAAAGCATAAAGATAATAGAGCACCCCTGCCTGCTGATTGATGCCGTAGGTGATTATCACCGGCAACATAATCGGAAAGACAAACAAATACTCCGTAAGCAATATCGTCAAAAGTTTTGAAAAAATAATGTTGCGCGGTTTGATCGGAAGCGCCAGCAATGTGTCTAAATCCTTTGACATATAAAAATACGAAATAATGTAACTGATGGCAAAAATCATGATGACCACGCAGGTAACAGCCAAAAACTGTACCGGATAGGCACTGACTTGATTCAACGCCTCGTAAGAGCGATACAATATAGAAGTAAACGCTACATATAACACATAAGAAGGCAACAGCAGGACAATCAAAATCACAGCCAAAACAATGCGGATGGGAGAATTTTTATTTTTCTTTCGGTTATACAAAAGCGCTGAAAGACCATACACATTTTTGATGCTGTATTTGCTCAAAACAAATAACTCTCTCATTGTTTTGTAATCTCCAAAAACATTTCTTCCAAGCTGTCGTCTTCACCCATTTTTTCCTGTAATTGGGCAATGGTGCCCTGTGTCACCAGGCTGCCTTTATCGATAATGGCCACCCGATCGCAAATGCGCTGTGCCACGTCCAAAATATGGGTCGAAAAAAAGACGCTGTTTCCGTTTTCGCAATAACTGCGCATCAATTCTTTGAGCGTAAAAGAGGCTTTGGGGTCCAGCCCCACCATGGGCTCGTCCAAAATCAACAATTTCGGCTCATGCAACAACGCCCCGATTAAAACAATTTTTTGCTGCATTCCGTGGGAATAGCTTTCAATGATATCGCCAAGCACATGATTGATTTCGAAAAGCGTCGCATATTTTTCGATTCGTTCTTTTCTTTCGTGGATCTGCACACCATAGACATCGCCGATAAAATTCAGGTACTCGATTCCTTTAAGCTTTGTGTAGATTTGCGGATTATCAGGCACATAACTGAGCATTTTTTTGCCCTTGACAGGTTCATTCCATATATTAATTCCGTTTACGGTTATGGTTCCGCTATCGGGTCTTAACAGCCCCACAATCATCTTGATCATCGTGGTTTTGCCGGCCCCGTTGGGCCCCAAAAATCCGTATATTTCCCCTTTTTTCACTTCAAAACTCACCGAATCCACGGCTTTGACGGCCGCCTTGCCGTAGGCTTTCGAAATCGCATCTACTTTTAACATATTCTCTCCTTATTGATTGCCTGTAAAAGCGGCAATATCGTCCAGCACAACGTTGTCCACATAGTTCATCGTCTGATAGTCACTTGCGTTCATGACTTTAGAGGGCATGAACAAGTGATTCAATTTATCGTACAATTTAAACGTCACATTTTTGTGGCCTGCAAGCCCGTTTTGCCACAGCGCGTATTCGTGTACGGAAACCTGATAATCATTCGCACCCTGCAACACCAACAGCTTGCCGCGGCTTTTTGCCACACTCAGCGGGTCATATCCTTTTAAATCCAGCCAATAAGACGCAGGTGCGCCCATGAGCTCTTCGGTGGTGTAGGAGGCGGCATTTTCTTTTGTCAGGTTTTTGATATTGGTATTTTGCACTTCCCACTTTTGAATTTCCGCCATTTCTTCCTGCGAAACTTTTCCGTCAAACTCTGAGAGATATTTGACTTGAGCAAGCGCCAAATCCTCTATCGGCGTAACATTTCCCGCCATAATTATATAGCCTTCTGCCCAGGGCAACTCTTTGGTAATGCGCCCCATTAAATGCCCGCTGAAACTGTGTCCCAAGATATAAATATTGTCATAGCCCAACGCATGCATTTTATAATAGGCATAGGTCACATCATCAATAATTTCGTCATCCACCGTAAAGTTTTCCGC
Organism: uncultured Eubacteriaceae bacterium; assembly: GCA_937880125.1. Classification (GTDB taxonomy): domain Bacteria; phylum Bacillota; class Clostridia; order Eubacteriales; family UBA1433; genus UBA1433. The sequence continues at coordinate 4,487 of CALFLU010000078.1, read as the reverse complement.
TTGTGCCAATTTTGTTTTGTGCGTATAGGTTCGCTTGTCGTATCGAAAAACACTGATGTTGCGCTGAGACAGTCCCCAGGCAATATCGCGAAAAGGCTTGAGCACACCCAGGCTCTCATTGCGGTCAGAAGGTCCGGAACCCGCAACCAAAATTACAACGGTATTGCTCTGTGCATCACGGGGACTTGTCAGCGTCCCGGTCAGCGGATAGTCTTGCTCTCCGAATTTAATTTCTTTTTCAACAATCGTCTCCGGCATTGTCAACGTATCATAGGGCTCGATAAAAAAACCGATGATTTCGTCTTTTTCATTGAAAACAACGTGCGCCAAAAGACTGCCGGAGCGAAACACCGCCAGATATGTCGCTCGATTGGGCAGCGAATCCTTTTGTTTTTCTAAACTGTCCGGCACACCGAGATGCCCCACAATCACTTCATAGGACCCTTTTAGAACATCTTGTGTAATGGCGGCTTTTGCCTCTTGCGAATAGGTGTAATCACTGACCATTTTTGAAAAATTTTGTTGAAAATAATCTTGTATATAAGCTTCGGCGGTTTGCCGATTTGCCGCACTGAGCCCTGTGCACCCTGCCAAAAGCGCTACACAAAGGGCGATGCATAACCACAGCGCCACCGCTTTTTTTATTTTTTTCATAAAACCTCCTCGCAGCAGCTGCCTAAAAGACATTTTGATTTTAACCGTGTCTTTACGCAGAATCATGCTCCTCAGACCCGTTGTTTCAGCGCACTGCCAAATCCAACAAGGTCACTGTCTTTGCGCTGCCTGAAGGGTGCTTAATTTTCGTAGACACCCTTGTCCGTGATGGAAAAATCAACGATTTGATTTGCCTCGTTGAGCGTCACATTGAGCCAAATTTTTCCGTCGTCTAAAAGCAACTCGCGATAATACGTTTCATCAGCGGTGTCTTTGGCTTTCAATACCTGTGAAATCGCCGATTTTTCTCCGTATTTTTCATAAAATCCCTTTAATATCGCACCCTGCTTTTGTGCGTCAAATACATAACTGTCCGCAAAAACATAGGTATTTTTTATTTCTTCGTATTTTTCATCAATCAAATCATTGATAAAAGCTTTGACCATTTTTTCTTCTTCCGTTTTTTCGGGCTCTGCGCCCGGTATGCACCCTGCCAGTGACAAGACAGCGATGCACAATACAACAACTGCTAAAATAGCTTTGAATTTCACTTTCATTTTGTCCCTCTCTATCTCAAAACAGTATTTTCGCACTGCTTTATTATACCAACTACAACGTTATCTTTCCATCTCTATTTCTCGCTTCATAAAAAAACCGCTGCATCAGCTTGGCGCATTCTTCTTCTCGAATCCCGCTGTAAATTTCTATATTTTTTGTATTGGCAAGGGTTTGAATATGCACGGTGGATTCCACAAACCCGCTTTGCGGCTCAATGGCGCCATAAACCAGCCTGCTGAGTCTTGCAGCCAAAATTGCGCCCATGCACATCATGCACGGCTCTATGGTCACATATAGTTCACATCCCTGCAGATAGGTTGTTTGCAAAGAGCGCAGCGCCTGTTCAATGACAATCATTTCGGCATGCGCTGTGGGTGAATTGTTTTTTTTACACAGATTGTGTGCTACGGCAATGAGCCTATCACCCTGATAGATTGCCGCACCCACGGGCACTTCTTGCTCCTCGTAGGCCTTTTTTGCCATTTTAATTGCCTGATCCATTTTATCGAACATAATTTTCCTCCACAAAACATTATAACGCCTGAGCGGTTTTATGCAAGTGTGCGCTTCTTTGCAGATTGCCGAATTTGTTTCTCATTTTTCTTCCTTTGTAGTATAATAACGCCTATACCATGCAACAAAGGAAACCAAAGTAATGTATGCTTCTTTTTTAGACGAACTTTCCGCATTTCTTGATTCTTCCGCCGTGCAATGCAACGCAGACATGTCGCAATACACTTCTTTTAAGGCAGGCGGACGTGCAGATATTTTGCTTCATATTTCCGAGGCACAAACACTGCAGCGCACGGTTTGTCTGCTCAAAAAACATGCGCTGAAATATATGGTTATCGGCAATGGAACCAACCTGCTCGTAAAAGACACGGGATATGGCGGCGTGTTGATACGTTTTTTTCACGGCAGTTTTGCACCCGTTGTCAGTGGTACCACCCTTCATGCGCACGCAGGCATGCTGCTTTCTGCCCTCAGCCAATCTGCCGCCGAACAAGGTCTGAGCGGACTCGAATTTTTATCGGGCATTCCGGGCACGGTGGGCGGTGCCGTCTACATGAACGCCGGAGCCTACGGCGGCGAGATCAAAGATGTGTTGACCCAAGTGCACGCACTGACAGCCGACGGCACCATGACTATCCTTCCTGCGGACCAATTGGAGTTTGCCTATCGCTCAAGCGCGTTTCACCACAACGGCGCTGTTATTCTCAATGCCGATTTTCATGCCACCTACGCACCACCGGCATCCATCTATGCCAAAATGTCTTCCATCAATGCAAAGCGCAGAGAAAAACAGCCCTTGGAGTATCCTTCTGCCGGCAGCACATTCAAGCGTCCTGTCGGATACTATGCAGGCCAACTCATTGAACAATGCGGGCTGAAAGGGCGTGGCGTGGGTGGCGCCAAAGTCAGCGAAAAACACGCGGGCTTCATCATCAATTATAACCATGCCACAGCGCAAGATATTATCGATACCATCGACATGGTTCGCCGCACCGTGCAAGACGCCTTTGGTATCACATTAGAAACAGAGGTGCAAATTCTCGGCACTTAATTTTTATCATGAAAGATTTTATAAAAAAAAGACCATGCATATGCATGGTCTTTGCTGTTTCAATAATTTACTGCAGCGCCGTGACACGTCGCCCTATTTGCAAGAACGAAAAGTAGTTTCTGATCATCGTGGGCTTTTCGTTGATTCGAATTGCAAAGTGCAGGTGAGGGCCTGTGCTGTTGCCCGTATTGCCCATGCTGCCAATGACTTGCCCTTGCTCTACCGTTGCACCTACGCTGACTTTGTAGGCAGACAAGTGACCATAGAGTGTAGAATAACCGCCTGCATGGTTGATGATGATGCAATTGCCGTAGCCAAAATACCATTTTGCCAGGACCACAACCCCTGAGTCGGATGCATAGATCGGCGTCCCCGTTTGATTTGCAATATCCACGGCATAACCGGGACCGTGAGAGCCGGGTTTTGCAATCGCTGAGACCGTTCCGCTTGCCGGCACCACAAAGCTTCCCGAACTGCGCACCGAAGGCAGCGGCATCGTGCCCATAACGACCACAGAATCCACCGGTTCTTTGACTCTTTCTCGGGTTTGAATTTGTCGGCTGATTTCTTTTCCGTTTTCGTAAGAAACCACCGCCGTCACTTTTTCTTCCCCTTCTATTCCTGCCGATTTAATGCGTTCGGCTCCCTCATACATCGTGGAATCATATTCAAATTTCTTGCCATAGGCAACCGATTCGCTGTAAATGATTTCCTTGGTTGTCTTAATGGTAATCAGCGGCTTTTCCGTGGCTGCCGCACTCGTTTTAAATTTGTCTTTATCAATGCTAAATGCCGTCATCACCCGACCGCTGTCGGTGAGTTCCATCGCGGTTTTTGCATCTGCACTGCTTGCCAATACCGCAGCGTTCTCAGTGCTTGTCGGTTGCACTTCATCGTTAAACACAGAAGAAACAACACTGTCCACAGACTTAATTTGCGACATAGGAATGATTTTTTCTTCCATGGTGATGGCCTGATCAATCTGCGCTTCCCCAATGAGTTTTTCATTTTCATTGGTGGACGAATACTGCATTGTCAGCTCTTTCATCACCGCTTGTCCGTCTTCTTTGGAGCCGACGGAAGCCAACTCCTGGCCGTCTACATATAAAATAACGCCTTTGACGTATAGTTCAAAACCCTCTTGATAAATCTTTTGCTTGCATGTCTCCGCATCCATCATGCCGGCCGATTTGGATACCGGCGCTTTTGTATATACCACGGTTTGTTCATAGTACAAATCCCCAATATCATACCACTGACTCATATCGTTTTCGATATTTTTCAAGGAGTTTTCAAATATTTCGGGCTCTTTGACCACCCCCACCTCGTCGCCGTTTAAATATACCGTATAGCCGTGTGCCAACTGCGGCATAAACAACAACAGCGCAAAGAGAAACGTTGCGCAAAAGGCGATAACGGCTTTTGTTTGATTGGCTTTGACGGCGCCGGCGGCGCGAAGCACTTTTTCTTTCAGTACCGAATAATAAAACTTCAATACACATTGTATGCGCAGCAACTTATAGTCTGTCTCTTGCATCCACACCCCAAAGGAAGTCAAATTTGGTTTGACACCTCTTTGCTTTTTACGCAAGGATTCTTTTTGCCAACGCACATAGGTCATTTCATCAATTAAGTGTCGACGGCTTTTTTTGCGCACAATGCGCGCATTGGCTTTTTCGATTCGTTTATTATAATTTCTTCTCACTTGAAA
>CALFLU010000077.1 GCA_937880125.1 uncultured Eubacteriaceae bacterium | reverse complement strand
CCTACACGACGCTCTTCCGATCTGGTCTATACCGACGAAAAAGCAAAAGTTCTTCCTACATTGTTTATGGTCAATCAATTGGATATGCCCATTCTCAGCGTGCTCTATCCGTTGCTTTTGCTGTTGGCGCTGGTTACCACGGCCGTGGGCACCGTGTTCGGTATTGTAGAGCGTGTAAACCCCTATGTATTGAAAAACATGCAAAACGTAACCGCACGCAAAGCCATCATCACCATTGCCACACTCGTGGTGTGCTACGGCATCTCCCTGTTCGGCCTCATGTGGGTTGTGCAAGTGGCGTACAGATACTTGGGTATCTGGAACTGGTTTGCTGTTATCATCCCGCTTTTGACCATTGGTTATCGCAACATTCATGCAAGAGACGTAGCTGCCCGCGAATCTGCATCGTCAGCCGGCTAAAGCCCTTCGCATATATTGCGATCGGACCATTTTTTGATTATAAACAGCTCTGCAAAGCAGGGCTGTTTATTTTTTTAACCGCTCTCACGCTTTCATTTTATAATACAACAACGCTTTAACCTTTGTTTTCATCACTGAATATCTCTTTTTAATTTTTTTACAAACATCATAAAAAGCGCGTAAATACGTCATTTTTGTAAGCTTGTTCCCGTTTATTTTCATATTCATGAAAGAATTTGCTATTTTTTGCAATTTTCTTTCTTTTGCTATTGACATTAAAGCCATTGTAACGTTTATAATGAACGCAGGTTAAAAAAATAACAAAGTTGAATTTTGATCAACAGTTAATTAACAGGAGGAAATATTAATGAAAGCTTATGCAATGCTCTCGCTAGGAAAGACCGGATGGATTGACAAAGAAGTACCGCAGTGCGGTCCCATGGACGCGCTGTGCAAACCCATCGCTGTAGCACCTTGCACATCTGACGTGCACACCGTATGGGAAGGCGCCGTAGGCGAAAGACATAACATGGTATTGGGTCACGAATGCTGTGCAGAAATCATAGAAGTAGGCAGCTTGGTAAAAGACTTTAAACCCGGCGACCGCGTTTTGGTTCCGGCTATCACACCTGATTGGAACTCCCTCGAAGCACAGGCAGGATTTTCCATGCATTCAGGCGGCGTTTTGGCAGGTTGGAAATTCTCTAACTTCAAAGACGGCGTATTCAGCGAAATTTTCCATGTAAACGACGCTGACGGCAACTTGGCACTTTTACCCGAAGAAATCAGCCCCGAAGATGCTTGTATGCTCTCTGACATGGTTCCCACAGGGTTCCACGGCGCAGAACTGGCAAACGTGCAATATGGCGACACCGTTTTGGTAATCGGCATCGGTCCTGTAGGCCTCATGGGTGTTGCAGGCGCAAACCTCAAAGGCGCAGCGCGCATTTTGGCGGTAGGCTCACGTCCCAATTGCGTTGAAGCAGCAAAATTCTATGGCGCAACCGACATCATCAACTACAAAAACGGCACCATCAGCGAACAAGCACTGGCACTGACCAAGGGCAAAGGCGTTGACAGAGTTATCGTTGCAGGCGGCACGGTAGATACTTTCGAAGAAGCTATTAAAGCAATGAAACCCGGCGCTTCGCTCGGTAATGTAAACTACTTGGGAACAGGCGACTACATCAAAATCCCGCGTGTTGACTGGGGCGTAGGCATGGGCCACAAACAAATCAACGGCGGTCTTATGCCCGGCGGCAGACTGCGCATGGAAAAACTCGGCGCACTCGTATCCACAGGCAAATTGGACGTCAGCAAATTAATCACACATCGCTTCAAAGGATTTGACCATATGGAAGAAGCACTCTTCCTGATGAAAGACAAACCGTCAGACTTGATCAAACCCGTTGTTGTCTTCTAAATTGCACTGAACCGAAATAGGGTAGAGACTCTCTACCCTATTTTTATGCACATTTTTATAAAAACCTTTCTGCCGTCACAACGAGCCGCGTTAGCACAACGTGCAGTGACCACAAAAAAAGAGACCGGTTTGTCCAAAGCGACCATTGGTTTCTGTTACATTTTTTGTTTTGGTCGTCAAAACAAAAAACAAACCCGATAAATTGTTCGCGTTAAAGTAATTTTATGATAAAATAACTGAAAGATTTTCCGATTTCGCACCGTAGGAGATTGTTCATGATAGAAAAACAGATGGATATTGCCAAAGAATTGATGGTTGCAAGCTACGATATGCATGTTCACACCGACCCTTCTCATTTTCCCCGTGCCATCGATGATTTTGAACTTCTTAAAGAGGCCGACGCCTATCAAATGAAGGGCGTACTCATCAAAAGTCACTACGAACCTACACAGACCCGTGCCTTGATTGCAGCAAAGCATGCACAGGCAAAATGCAATATCTATGGCGCCTTGGCGCTCAACTGGCCTGCGGGCGGACTCAACGTATATGCCGCCGAATCCGCACTCAAGCTTGGCGCCGTCATGATATGGATGCCCACACGGGATTCGGAAAACTCTCTTTCCTATGGCGATATGCCCGGAGATTTTTTTTCTCGACCACCCATCTCGATTTATGACGAAATGGGCAAAATAAAAAAAGAAGTGTTTTTGATTATTGAAACCGTCAAAAAATATGACGCTTATTTATGCACCGGACACTTAAATATCAAAGAGTCCTTTGACCTTTGTCAGGCGGCAGGTGCCATGGGCGCCAAAACCATCCTCACCCACCCCGATTGGATTCGAACCACCATTCCCTTTGAGACCCAAAAGCAATTTGCACAAAATGGTACCTTGATTGAAAAAGTCTGGGAAAACATCTGCAGCGGCTACATCACCCCTGCGGAAATGGCCTATTCCATCAACCTCATCGGCGCGGAAAACATTTTCATGGTCACCGATTGCTCCCAGGCACATCAGGCACACCCCGCCCTTGAAATGCAAAAATTTATTGCCAGCCTGCTGTCTGTGGGCATTAGAAGCGAGCAAATTGCAATAATGATACGCACGGTGCCCGAAGAAAAAATTTTGGGTTCAAGCCGCTGATTTTGTTCTGTTTTGCCTTGCAAATGCCGCTAAACGGCATTATTCGATAAAAAGTGTTTGATTGTTTTTACGGATTATGTTATTCTTCAGAAAGTTATGCTGAAATATATAAGACATCTTTGCGTCGGCTGATTACCTTATTGGTTTTTCTGCTCTATTATTATCATCTTGCTTTTTCATTATGTCTTGCAGCACAAAAGTCAATCTGTTTTCACCGAGGGCAATATAACCCCTTCATAAATCACAGAGGCTTTTGTTTTTATGCTCTCAGAGATTTATGGTATAAAAATACTACTTGAAAGGACTCGTTCGCTTATGTTTGCAACCATCGAATCTTTATGCAAATCAAAAAACATCAATGTCACGAAAATGTGCGCGGACTTGAAAATCAGCCGCAGTACCTTAACAGAATTAAAAAGAGGAAGAACCAAAGAACTCTCATCTCAAAATCTCGCAAAAATCGCAAAATATTTTGGTGTTTCCACCGACTTTTTATTGGCAAGTACTTTTTTGGATGATAGTGCCCCCATCAATGAAATCGCCTCTTGCCATGACATAGGTGACTGGACCGACGAAGAACGCAAAGAAATCGACTTATTTAAGGCGTTTCTGAGAAGTAAACGCAATTATAAATAAATTTTAACCAAAGAAAAACCCCTCCT
>CALFLU010000076.1 GCA_937880125.1 uncultured Eubacteriaceae bacterium | reverse complement strand
CACCTCCAACACAGAGTTTCTGTATTATTTGTATTGGTTATTTGGTTTTCGATGGTGGAGGCGACGGGAGTCGAACCCGTGTCCAAAAGCATATTCACAAAACTTTCTCCGAGCGCAGCCGCGTTTTATTTTTCGCAGTCTACAAAGGCAGGCGGCCGACTCTGCAAACAGCTATTCCCTGATTTTTCAACAGACCCCGGGAAGGTGAGTCCGCTGAATTTCCTGCCTTATTTGATGCCTTGCAACCCACGCAGGTATGGAGAGGCAAGACACGCCGCAATTAAGCGGCGAAAGCTAATTTTTTGTTATCTGCAGTTAATTTTACTGGCCATCATGTTTACGGTATCTGGCATCCCGGCTCGCTTATCTTGTTTCAACACCCCTGTCGAAACCATTGCGCCCCCTAATACTCTTTTGCAGCGCGTCGCATTCTCATCTCATCGCTGCGTTTGGCCTCGCTTGCCCGTTTGTCGTGCAGTTTTTTGCCTTTCGCAAGACCGACATTTATTTTAACATAACTTCGGTCAAAATGCAAGTCCAGCGGTATGAGTGTGTAGCCGTCTTGCTTGACTGCGGCATAGAGCTTTCGAATCTCTTTTTTGTTCAGCAGCAGCTTGCGCACGCGCAGCGGGTCTTTGTTAAAAATATTGCCCTTTTCATAAGGGCTGATGTGCATGCCCGTGATAAAGGCCTCGCCCTCTTTGATAAACACATAGCTGTCTTTTAAATTGACTTTGCCCGCACGAATGCTTTTGACCTCCGTGCCGGACAGCACAATGCCGGCTTCATAAATTTCATCTATGAAGTATTCATGGTGGGCGATTTTGTTTTTTGCGATAATTTTGTTCATCTCTTTCCCCCAAGACAGCAAAGTGCACGTTTTATTATATCCCTTCAAGCGTGAATGTCAATTTGATTCAACAAAAAGAGAGCACCTGCGTGCTCTCTCTTGTTTTTAAAAAAACTGTTTAATAGTGGCAGGTATTGAAGAAATAGTATCCCAACGGCACATAATACATACCTTTTACATCAGGATTAATCATGTAAGAGTTTGTGTAATAATAAATCGGTGCCGAGAACCAGTCATCTCCAACCAAGATTTTTTCTGCATCATGCATCAGCTGCATTCTGTCTTTTTGCACAGAAGTTGCTTTTGCTTTCGCAATCAAATCGTCAAATTGTTTGTTGGAATATTGTGCGTCATTGTTGCCGCTTCCCGTAACCCACATATCCAAAAATGTCATCGGATCATTATAGTCTGCAATCCATCCGTTACGAGCAATTTGGTAATTGCCTTCTTTTCTGGTTTGCAAGAACACTGCCCAGTCTTGGTTGGCCAATGTTACGGTAACGCCCAATTCTTTTTGCCACATGTTTTGAAGGGCTTCTGCAATGGCTTTATGCGCACTGCTTGTGTTGTACAAATATTCTACAATCGGAAAACCTTGTCCGCCGGGGTATCTATGACGTATCGAAAGAAAAATATCAGCCAAGAGTTGTCTTGCTTTGTCGCAGTTTTCCTGATATTTTTCTTTCGATACGTCATAGTAGTCGCCGCCGGTCTTTCTAAAGTCGTCTCCCGACGTGCCTGCTGCATCCAAAATACCCGAGGGCACATAGCCGCCTGCGGGGATTTGGCCTGTTTTGGTGATCTGTTCAACGATGTAGTTTCTGTCGATGGTCAGTGAAAATGCCTGACGCACACGCACATCGTTAAAGGGCGCTTTTGAGTTGTTGAATGTTGCATAGTAGGTTCCGATGTTGTCTACAACATGCAATTTTTTCTGTTCCAAAAGCGTTGCCACTTCATCATTGGGAACGGTGTTGATAAACTGAAGTTCTCCGCTGTTGAAAGCAGCATACATTGCATTGTCATCATCCATCAACGTAAATTTAATGGAAGTGGGCACTGCAAAGTTCGGGTCATAGTAGTTTTCGTTTTTCACAAGCGTGATGTAGGAGTTGTGCACCCATTCGCTCATTTTGTAAGGACCGTTTCCGATGTAGCTTGCCACATCAAATGTCCATTGGTCACCTTTTGCATCGATCATGTCTTTGCGCACGGGGAATGTTGCCGGGAATGCACAAATTTCCGTGAAGAACGGTGTTGCCGCAACCAGGGTAATTTCGATGGTTTGGTCATCGATTGCTTTAATACCCAGCTCGCTCGGCGCTTTTTCTCCGTTGGTAATGGCTGTTGCATTCACAACCGGGTCCAACATGTAGTTGTAGTCAGCGGCTGTTACAGGATCCACCAGTCTTTGCCATGCATAAACAAAATCGCCGGCTTTTACAGGTTGTCCGTCAGACCATTTGATGCCGTCTCTGAGCTTAAAGGTATAGACCAGACCGTCATCGCTGACTGTGTAGCTGGCTGCCTGACCTTCGGTGATAACACCGTTGCCCTTGCCGTCATCTTTCCATTTCATCAAACCTTCAAACATATGGTTTGCCATCATGGCGCCGTCCACCGAAGAGTTCAGTGCCGGGTCAATGGTTTGGGGTTCACTGGAGATACATACATTCAACAAGTCCATTTTTTTTGAACTGCCGCCGCCGCATGCAGCGAGAGCAAGTACCAAAGAGAGTATCACCAGCAATGCTAGTACTTTTTTAACTGTTTTCATTCTTTCCTCCTTGCATAATTTTGGCAACTGATTTGCCGTTTATGAATCGAACAGTTTTTATCAATAACACATTGCATAACAATGCGCTACCAATCACAAAACATCATACCAAATGGCATGCCACAAAATGCTCGGGTGCCACTTCTCTAAATGCGGGCTCTTCTTGCTTGCACCGCTCCGTCACATAAGGGCAGCGCGTATGAAAACGGCAGCCGCTGGGCGGATTCATCGGACTGGGGATTTCCCCTTCGAGAATAATTCTGTTTCGTGAGCGACTCACTACAGGGTCCGGCACGGGCACAGCCGACAGCAGCGTATTGGTATAGGGGTGCAGCGGGTTTTTGTATAATTCCGTGCTCGATGCCATCTCCACAATCACGCCCAAATACATCACGCCGATGCGGTTCGAAATATGGCGCACAACGGATAAGTCGTGTGCGATAAACAAATAGGTCAGCCCGATTTGTTCTTGCATGTCTTCGAGCATGTTTACAATCTGTGACTGAATGGACACGTCCAACGCCGAAATGGGCTCATCGCAAACAATAAACTCCGGTTTGACGGCCAGGGCGCGTGCAATGCCGATGCGCTGCTGCTGCCCGCCCGAAAACTCATGGGGGTAGCGGTTGGCATGCTCGGTATTTAAACCCACTTGTGCAAGCAATTCTTTGATTCGCTCTTGTCTTTCTTTGCCGTTTGAAGACAATTTATGAATATCAATGGCCTCTCCAACAATTTCGCCCACGGTCATGCGCGGGTCCAACGAAGCGGAAGGGTCTTGAAAAATAATCTGCATTTTTCTGCGATACGGCAGCATATTCACATTGGTAATGTCTTTTTCTTCGTAAAATATCTTTCCCTTGGTCGGTTCATACAGTCGCAAAATGGTTCTGCCCAGTGTGGTTTTGCCGCATCCCGACTCGCCCACCAAACCCAGCGTTTCCCCTTTTTTGATGACAAAGGTTGCCCCTTCCACCGCCCGAACATATTGAACATTCATAAAGCCCAATTTGATCGGAAAATATTTTTGAAGATTCTCGACTCTGATTAATATATCACTCTTTGCTTCAGGCATCGGTTTTTTCTGTCCTTTCGCAGTTTTTCGTCAACAACCAACACTTTGCATGGTGCCCCTCTTCTATTTCCACACGGGGCGGTTCCTTTTTTAAACAAATCTTCATGCAATGGTCGCAACGAGGTCCAAAATGGCAGCCCGTCGGCAAATTCAACATGTCCACAGGCGTGCCCTCTATGGGAATTAACCGCTCATATTCCGTGGCGTCCACACGGGGCATCGAACGCAGCAACCCCAGCGTATAGGGATGCTTCGGATTATAAAAAATCTGATCCACCGTACCTTGCTCAATAATGCGTCCGGCATACATCACCGAAACCTTGTCGCAAATTTCCGCCACAACACCCAAGTTATGGGTAATAAAGATAATGGCCATTTGCGTCTGCTGCTGAATTTCTTTCATCAGCTCCAGTATCTGCGCCTGAATGGTCACATCCAGCGCCGTGGTCGGCTCATCGGCTATCAACAGCTTGGGACGACATATCAACGCCATGGCAATCATCACACGCTGGCGCATGCCACCGCTCAGTTCGTGGGGATATTGCCCCATCCTTTTTTCGGGATTGTTAATGCCCACTTGGCGCAGCATTTCAACGGCTTGCCCGTGAGCCTCGCTTTTGCCGATTTTTGTATGACACGTCAGCGCCTCCGTCAACTGATTGCCGATGGTGTATACGGGATTCAGGCTCGTCATGGGGTTTTGAAAAATCATGCTCACTTTGTTGCCGCGAAAATTTTGCATCTGCTCTTTGTCGTAAGACAAAATGTCTTCGCCTTCAAAGGTGATGCTTCCCCCCACTACCTTGCCCGGCTCTTGCAGCAGCCCGATAATCGAATAGGCTTCCACGCTTTTGCCGCTGCCCGATTCGCCCACAATACCCATGACTTCTCCGTATTGCAGGTCATATGAAATGCCACCCACGGCTTTGACTTCGCCGACAGGGGTAAAAAAAGATATCTCCAGGTCTTTGATTTCCAGTAAATTTTTGTTTTCCATCTTGCCTCTTTATTATTTTTTCAATTTTGGGTCAAAGGCATCACGCAGTCCGTCTCCGACCAAGTTCAACGCAAGGATCAGCACACTCAGCAACACCGCAGGAATAATCAGCCGGTAGGTGTAAGTATAAATCCCCTTCAGTGCATCGGCAGCCATGCTGCCCAGCGAGGTCATCGGCGCTGAAACGCCAAATCCCAAAAACGACAAAAATGATTCCAAAAAGATTGCCGAAGGAATTTGCAAACAGGTGGTAACAATCAACTGTCCAATGCAGTTGGGCAGCAGATGTTTTTTGATAATGCGGCTGTTGGATGCGCCCAGGGCGCGCGCCGCGGTGACAAATTCCTGCTCC
>CALFLU010000075.1 GCA_937880125.1 uncultured Eubacteriaceae bacterium | reverse complement strand
TTGCAATCAGAGAAGGCGGCAGAACAGTAGGCTCGGGTGTTGTAGCGGAAGTGATTGAATAAAAGAATGAAAAGAGAAGGTGAAAACACCTTCTCTTTTTTTATCTAAAAGAAAGATAACAGCTGCAACAGGGGTTTTGTTGGTGTAAAATGGGCTTGTAAAGATTTTGTTCAGTTTCTTTGTATAAAATAATCATCAAAATCGCAAAGGAGAAAGAAAATGAAAATTGCAATCGTAGGCGCAGGCGCAATGGGCTCCATCATGGGTGGGCTTTTAAAAAAGAGTGGCGCAGAGGTTGTCTTGGTCGATCCTTTTGTGGCGCACATGGAGAAGATTAAAGAAACCGGATTAACCTTGCGCTATTTAGACGGCACAGAGGAAGCAGTCGGTCGCATCGACACGGCAGTCGATGCCCAAGGGCTTGATAAAGCGGACTTTATTTTTGTGCAGGTAAAAGGGCAATTTATGCATGGCGCCATGGAGAATGTGAAAAAGCTCGCCAAAGAGGACACGGTTGTGGCGGTATTGATGAATGGTTGGGGAGCTGTGGACATTGCCGAACAATATTTTGATCCCCAACGCATTGTCTATGGCCCGCCGATGTATGCGGGAAAAATTATCGAGCCCGGCATTGTTGAGGTCCAGGCCATTATGCCAAACACCGTGTCTACGGTAACTTCCTTTGCCTCCAAAACCAACCATCCGCTTTGCATCGAAAAAGTGGGAGAAATAACCAATCTGTTGAAAAAAAGCAATATCAATCTGCCCTATGATAAAGAAAATACCGAAGTAGGCATTTGGACAAAAATTGCACTAAACAGCATTGTCAATGCGGGGTGCAGTATCACGCGTATCGTGATTAAAGATTGGTATGCACAGCAGGATGCCGTGGAATTATCCATGAAGTTGGGCGAGGAGGTTTGTCGTGTGGCAAACGCCATGCAAATACCTGTGAGCATGGAAATGCTGCACAAGTTCTGCGTGCCCTATACAATAGGCGATCCCGAAACACTGCCATTGACGCTCAACTCACCGCATCTGCCCTCAATGGGTGTGGATATGAGAAACAAAAAAATCACCGAGGTGGATTTTATCAACGGTGCGGTTGTGCGGGAAGGCAAAAAACGGGGGGTGTCGGTTCCCTATAACGAAACATTTTATCATCTGGTAAAAATTATCGAAAATACCTATGACAAACAAGTCTTTTAGAGATAGTTCACACATTCAGTGTGAAAAAATAATACAAGACAGCATTATAAAAAGCCGCAGTCGACAGGGTTGACCAAAAGGTTATCTAGAGCAGGTGATTTTTAAAAACAGGATTTGAAAAGGGTGGGTTGTCAGGGGAAGTTTTGCTGTATTTGGCTTCAATCTGCCGTTGAATAAACTGGATTTTTGCGGCGAATTCGGATACGGGTATGCGCAGCAACCCGCCGCTGATGACCATTTGCTGCAATGTCCAATCCGAAGAAACAACCCCGACGTTTTCGAGGTTTTTCATCTGAAAGACCAAAGATTCAATGTAGGCATCCGCAGTTTGCCGCGCTTTGGTGTAGACAATTTGCATATGATTCAATTGGGTGATGGTCTCCGTTGCGGCGTCGGTTTTGTAGGCATCATAGACCACAATCAAATGAATGCCCGTATAAGCGGCATAACTTTGAAGCGCATCGTTGAGAAAATCGCGGGCGGCGGCCATGTCGTCTTTTGCAATAGCGGCCGTTGTTTCCCAGGAGTTGATGACGTTGTAGGCATCTACAATCACGGTGTCCATGGCTTATTTGCGCACCTTGCTGATTTTATAGAAAAAAATCCCGGCAGCCACCGACACATTTAACGAAGCAATTTGCCCCTTGAGGGGAATGTTGATGAGAAAGTCGCACTTTTCTTTGACAAGGCGGCTGATACCGCTGCCTTCCGCGCCCAACACCAGCGCAAGGGGGAGATCAAAATCGGCCTCTTCAAAAGCATCGCCCTCCATATCCGCACCGATAATCCAAAGATTTTTTTGCTTCAATCGCTCTATTTCGGCCGAAAGGTTCGTGACTTGCGCAATTTTTATGCGACTTGCAGCGCCCGCTGAAGAACGATAAACCGTTTCATTGACTTCGGCTGAACGATTTTTGGGAATAATGACACCATGTGCGCCAAAACACTCGGCGCTGCGAATGATGGCACCCAAATTATGGGGATCGGTTATTTGGTCGGCAATGACAACAAAGGGCTTGGTGCCCTCTTGCTGTGCCGACGCCAACATATCGTCCACATCGCTATAGCTAAAGGCAGACAGCACGGCAATGACGCCCTGGTGTTTTTTTGTTTTTGACGTATAGTCCATCTTCGTTCGGCTCACAAGCTTTGTGCGGATATTCTTCTCCTTTGCCAAAGCCACAATGCCGCCCAGGTGCAAGCCGTCGGCCAACATAATATAATTGATGTTTGCGCCCGCCTTAATGGCCTCTTCCACGGCGCGTTTTCCTTCGATGTATAAAAATTCCATAAACAGATGTGTTCCTAACGTAAATTATTTTTCGGTCACGCCGTATTGCAGGCGTTTTTCAACGGTTTTGCCGCAGCTCATGGCACCCTCGGGGCACGGGGCATATAAACAAGGGGGGCCTGCCAGTTTAAACAGCGTCGGTGCCAAATCTTTCAAAATAACAATCATTTGTTCGCTCATTTCGCGTATCTCCCATTGTGCGCGCTCGCAGCTGCGTTGACGGCAAAAATGAATGAGTTCTCTGGCGTTCATGGTAAAGATGATTTTGGTTTCACAGGCATTGGGCAGCACATAGCGCGCATCTTCAATGGCGCGCTTTTCCGCAGCATTTTTCGCGGCTTTGGAGCCTTTGCCCGCGGCGAGGTATTCTTGAACATATTGTTCTTTAAGGCTGTCGGCAAGGTTGTCATAGGCTGTTTGTGCATCGGCCATGCTGCGTTCAAATAGAGCAAGGGCTGCGGGATTTTGAAAAATAGCAGGCGGCACAATGTACTCAAATTGCCCTTCGCGCACATAGCGCTGCGATTTTTGTGAATAGCTGGCAATGCGGTGCCGCACAAGCTGGTGCGTCAGCGAGCGGCTGATGCCCTCTGCGGCAAAGGTGAAAGCAGCATGCTCAATGGGTGACATGTGGCCCATTGAAACCAGCGTGTTTAAAAATTTATCGGTGGTTTGGCTGTCGAGGTCGTTGAGAATTTTCTCGGTTCCTGCTTTGGAATAGCAAAGCTTGGCCGCCGCCGCAATAATTTTTTCCGGTTGTGGTGTGTGTGCGATAAGTGATATTTTCAGATTGGTTTTCATGAATTGTCACAAAAGTCCTTTCGGGTCGAGAGATATTTTCAGGTCAAAAATTTATTTCATTGTACCATATTTCTATTTTAATGGGCGGCAAAAATTGCATTTTGTGTTATTTGATGAAAATAGCAGCATGCGCATAAAATAAAACCTTCCGAAACATCAAGAAGGTTTAGGGTCTTTTGGTTAAAGAAATGAAATGGCTTCTGTGATAAATATTTGCGTGCTGGGGCTAGATGATAGAGAAATTATATTTTTTTTGCGATAAACTCCGGATCGTGACTAAATTGCAATGCCACATCTCGAGAGATTTTGTCCTGTGAAAACAGCTGAATTAAACTATTGTCCATGCCGCACATGCCCTCTGAAGCAGAGGCGTTGATGACCGAATTGATTTGATGGGTTTTTGCTTCGCGAATCATGTTGCGTATGGCGGGGGTTACGTGCATCACCTCAAAGGCGGGAACATTGCCGCCGGCTGCTGCGGGAACAAGTTGCTGACAAATGACAGACTGCAGCACCATAGACAGCTGCAGGCGAATTTGCTGTTGTTGATTGGAAGGAAATGTATCGATAATGCGGTCGATGGTGTTGACGGCACTGGAGGTGTGCAAAGTGGAGATAATCAAATGTCCCGTCTCTGCGGCGGTAATGGCTGTGCGCATGGTTTCCAAATCGCGCATTTCGCCGAGCAGCACAACATTGGGCGCTTGACGCAGAGAGGCACGCAGGGCACTTAAATAACTTTGGGTGTCGGTTTTAATTTCGCGCTGTGTGATGATGCTGTTTTTGTTGGGGTGCAAAAATTCGATGGGGTCTTCCAAAGTAATGATGTGGTTGCTGCGCTCTGTGTTGATTCTGTCAATGATGCACGCCAAAGAGGTGGTTTTGCCGCTGCCCGCAGGGCCCGTCAACAGTACCAACCCTTTTGTTAAGTTGGATACCGACATCACATTTTCCGGAATATTGAGTTCTTTATAGTTCGGCAGACCAAACATGATAATGCGAATCACTGCAGCCATGGAACCGCGCTGGCGAAAGACATTTACGCGAAAACGCGAAAGCCCGCTGATGGTCAAGGAAAAATCATCGTCTCCCGAGGCAAGAAAGGCGTCAATGCTGCGGTTGGCCTTGGCATAGATGGCATGGATCAATTGGGCTGACAAATCGGGCATGACCTTTATGCTGCTCTGAGGATAAATCGACCCTTTGATTTTGTAGGAAACGGGTTGACCGGCAATGATAAAAATATCCGATGCTTTTGCATCGACGGCATTTTGCAAAAGGGTTGTTAATTCCATGTTACGACCTCGTAGGTGTATTATCGATAGACATTCAACGAATGGTCAATATTGTATTCTTGCGTATAGACACTCTTCCACTCGACGACTTTGTAGGAAGCGGTAGTGGAAGAAAGATCTAATTGTATTATAACCTGCAAAGACTGGGTGGTGTCAATAATTTCGCTGTAAAGCAAATAAATTTTGCCGTTTTGTTCTTGAAAGGTCACGTTTTGTGCGGCGCATTGCTGCGCAATAAAGGTCTTGCGCCCGTTTATATCGCCACAGCACGCCTCAGGTGAAGAAAGTGTTTTGTCAAGGGAGGCGAGGGTATTTACGGCGCGGCTGTCAGCGGCGTAGTAGGCCGTGGTGTGGGCGGCATATTTTTTTGCCAATTCTGACTCTCTTGCCGCAGTGAGATAGGACATAACCGCAAAAACAGTCAGGCAAATGACGGCAAAAATCATGACGAGCGAGGTGCTGCCGATGTTGATGCTGTATCCGTTTCTTGTTTTCATGGGTACACCTCACGGTGAGAGACGGGCGAGGAATGAACCGTCAATTGATAAATCACGGCACCGTCCTCAGACATCACAACAGTGGCAGAAGCAGGATAGGCAGTTGCCTCGGTGCGTGTGATGGTCAATACATAAAAAGCGTTATTTGATTCGGTTTTTACCCAGTTTTTGTCGTAAGTCAATGTGAGTTGATTGTCGCTGACCGAGCCTTTGAGATAGACGTTGAGCAAATTGATATCACCGCCTGTGGCCTGAAAGCATTCTGCGGCGTTTTGCGTGAGCAAAACACTTTGGTTGAGCGCATGGCTTTGGGTGTTGAGTGTTTTTGCCTGCACAAAAACATGAACACATACGGCGGCACTGAAAGCAAAAAACAACAGTGCCAGCATGAACTCCAACAAAAACAAACCGGATTTTCGCGATGCGCGGTTTTTCACGGGGCGTATCCTTTCTCAAAAATCTATGTGCTATGCAGCGTAAGCCACATCTCTTCAGTGTCACCTCCGTCAAAGGTAACGGTGAGGTGAAGCAAATTGGGTGCGGGAAAATCTATTTTCATCTGCTGCATATCCAAAAGTTCGGCGCCGTCAGCGGCGGTGAGCATGGTCTCGGCAGAGGGTTTGTTCAATTCCATCAATTTATCTTCATAGACATAGATATAGGTGACATAATCAACACCGTCAACGGATTCTTTCAGGGCCAGTGCCTCGGTGTCGTCAAAGGTTGTGGCAAAGACTTGGCCCATGCCGTCATAGTGGCGCACTTTCGTTGTGATGTAGGCCAGTGAGGTGGTTTTGTCATAGCGTTGTACCATGTTTTTGGAAATTTGTTTATAGGTATTGGCACCCATTGCCAACACGATGAGAATGCAAAAGGTAAACACAAAAAAGATAACCAGCAAAAACAGAGAATCGACAACATGGGCCTGCTTTGTTTTTTTCATGGCTCTTTACGTCCGTCTTGTTTTTCGGTAACGTAAATGTCGGGAAGAATGTTTGAAGCAAAAATAGTATAAAATACGGTGTATTTATTTTCGTTGATTGAAACGGGATAATTTTCTTTTAAATATTCATAACTCGGAGGATAGCGACCCTCCAGTGCATAGCAGGAAATGGCGGCATTGTGCACGCTTTGTTGCGCCATGCGCAAATTTTCGGCGCGGCTGCCTTTTTCGGTGAGTTGAATACCCCATAAAAACAGTGCCAAAACAGCGACAAAAATAACAACAGAAAAAATTAAAGGAAAGAGTGTCGAGCGAAAAAGGCCGGTTCGTTTTCTCATCATTGCCTCCCTGCGCTAACCGATAACCGTCATGATGCCCATAAGCGGCAGCATCACAGAGAGCAAAATGGCGCCCACAGCCAAGGATAAAATAATAACCATCGTGGGCTCGATACGGCTGATGAGGCTGTCCATGTCTTCGTCCACCTGCAGGTGCAAATTGTCGGCTATTTTTTTCATAACCACTTCGGCGTTGCCCGTCTTGTAGCCCACGGCCAGCATGCGAATATAGAGCGGAGAAAATAATTGCGCCTTCAGCATGGCCTCTGCCGTGGGCACGCCTTGCGCAATCATTTCACGGCATTGGGCAATTTTTTCATGCAAAATCGGTTGTGTGTTGATGCCTTGCGCCATGGCCAGGGCGTCATCTGTGTCCATGCCGCTGTGCATACACAGACTCATGATAGAAGCAAAGCGCGCCGTGGCAATGGAAACATTCAATTTTCGAGAAGCAAACAGGCGCTGATAGAGAACAACAGCACGCCTGTTTCCGTGCATAACGCCGCGGTATAGCAAATAAGCGCCGAGTGCAAGTAAAATAACGACGATGGCAATGACAAAAATATATTTTTCAATGCCGCCGCCAAAGGCCAACAGCGCTCTGGCAACCGGGGTCATGTCACTGCCCAACTGGGCAAAGACACTGTCAAAGAGCGGCAAAATTTTTACGATTAAAACAAAAATCACCGTCAGCATCACAAAGAGCAGCACGGTGGGATATATCACGGCATTGCGAATGCGCAGCTGCAGCTGATGCAAATTGTTATAATACTCGGCAAGGTGGTGCAAAACCTGCTCGCTGCGTCCGGTTTCAGCGGCAATATGAAGCATATCTGTCATATATTTCGGAAAATAGCCCGTGGATTGAAGTGCGGTGTGCAACGGAATATGGTCGCTGAGCTGAGAATACACAGAAGAAAGAATTTCTTTGGAAAAGGCATCCGTCTCGTCGTCGCGCATAACCAAAAGACCGTCAGAAAAAGAGATGCCTGCGCCGGTAATCAGCGCAAGCTCCGTACAAAAGGATGCAAGATAAGGAGCAGGGAGCGTTTTGGGCGTTGGGGATATGTTCATAAAAGACTCTCCTTGCGCAAGGTGGGATAGAGCATGTTTCTGTGAATGATTTTATCAAAGGGGCATTTGATTTGCAAGCCATATTTGCAGCAGAGGCTTTGGGTGGTGAGTGGCGAGAATAGTCGATGTACACGAAATTTATTTCTGTGCTATAATAAATTAAAAATCAAAGAAAAGGCAGTCGGTTTCATGAAAAAAATGAGCTCCGATAAAAAAGCAATCGTTTTTGTTTTTTTCTGCATGGTGCTTTTGATGCTCACCTCCTGCGGCTCAAAGCAAGGAGCCGAAAATGCAGCGCCGGGAAAATTTCAAACCAATGTATTAAGCCCCGTCAATGAAAACATAACGGTCTATGAAGGTGAAAACGTCTTTATCGATGCGAGCAATGCCTCTAAAGGCTACATCATGCTCAAATATACTGCGCCGATCGACAAAAACATCAAGGCGCGTATCACGCGTGAGGGCGGCGAGATATATACCTATGATATTTTTGACTCCGAGGAGTTTTATGTGTTGCCGCTGACCCAGGGGAGCGGAAATTATAAAATAACGGTCTACAAAAACATTTCAGGCAACGAATATGCCACGGTGTTTGCCAAAAACATTGCCGTGGCGGAAATAGACGAGTTTTTGCCGTTTTTGTACCCCAATCAATATGTGGACTTTACAGCGCAAAGCAAGGTGGTTCAAACAGCGACAAAATTGGTTGAAAATGCGCAAACCGAGCTGGATGTGGTCTCTGCCGTATACAACTTTACCGTCAAAGAAATCAGCTATGATTATGAAAAAGCAAAGACCGTTCAGTCGGGTTATTTGCCTGTTGTCGACGAAATTCTCCAAAATCAAACGGGCATTTGTTTTGACTATGCCGCAGTGATGTGTGCCATGCTGCGCTCTCACGGCATTCCCACAAAATTGGTCATTGGCTATGCAGGCGATGTTTATCATGCATGGATTAGCGTATACATCAAAAATGTCGGCTGGGTCAACGACATCATTCAATTTGACGGCATCAATTGGAAACTCATGGACCCCACTTTTGATTCCACATCACAATCGGATAAAAAAATTCTCGAAGAGATCAATAAAGGCACCAACTATATCGAAAAGTATTCCTATTAATCGTTTTTTCTCGATACCTTGCGCCGCTGCAGGCGACAAAAGGGCTTAACAGTACATATTTTCATGCAAATTCACAAGAAAATAATGAAGACAATAAAAAAAGACCGCAAAGCGGTCTGTTTTTATGGCCTTTAGAGTTGTGCATCTTCAAATTTTTTGTAAACATATTTCATGGCTTCTTTGGATTGGTCTTTATCGATAATACATGAAATCATGACCTCAGAGGTGCTGATCATTTGAATGTTCACGCCGATTTCGCTGAGGGCTTCAAAGAAAATGGCTGCCATTTCGGTGCTGGCCACCAGGCCGCTGCTGACCACAGACAGTTTGGCTACG
>CALFLU010000074.1 GCA_937880125.1 uncultured Eubacteriaceae bacterium | reverse complement strand
AGCGAATACGGCAAGTGTGATATCGGCAAGGGCAAGCGTGTCAATGTGGAGTTTGTCAGCGCCAATCCCACCGGGCCTGTGCATATCGGCAACGCACGCGGCGGCGCTGTGGGTGATGTGTTGGCAGAGATATTGTCCTGGGCAGGCTATGAGGTGACACGTGAGTTTTATATCAACGATGCAGGAAATCAAATAGAAAAATTCGGCGCTTCTCTTGAAGCGAGATATTTGGAGATGTTTGGCAAAGAGTTCACCTTTCCCGAAGGTGGCTATGAAGGTGATTACATTAAAGAAATTGCCTTAGAATATGCAAAAGTGCATCAAAAGAAGCTGTTGACCGAAAGCAGTGAGGCGCGACAGGAGGCCCTTGCCAAATTTGGGCTGGAAAGAAATTTAAATGAAATTAAAAGAGCGCTGGACGAATATGGCGTAAGTTATGACGTGTGGTATTCGGAAAACAGTCTCTATGAGCAGGGATATGTCGAAGATGCCATTGAGCAGATGAAAAATACGGGGTATACCTATGAGCAAGAGGGTGCGCTTTGGTTTGCGGCCTCTAAGCTGGGGTGTGACAAGGATTTTGTATTGGTGCGCAGCAACGGTTTTCCAACCTACATCATGCCGGATATTGCCTATCACATCAATAAATTGCAAACCAGACAATTTGATTTTGCCATTGACGTTTGGGGAGCGGACCATCACGGCTATGTGCCGCGTATGAAAAGTGCCATTAAGGCGCTGGGCATTGATGAAAACAGACTGGATATTATTTTAATGCAGTTTGTGCGACTGGTGCGTCAAGAAGAAGTGGTTCGCATGTCCAAAAGAAAAGGGGAGATGATTACACTCTCTGACCTTGTGGGGGAAGTGGGACGCGACGCGGCGAGATTTTTGTTTAATTACTATAATTTTAATACGCATATGGATTTTGACTTGGATTTGGCTGTTGAAAAATCCAGCGAAAACCCGGTCTTTTATGTGCAATATGCCCATGCGCGCATTTGCAGCATTATCAGCCAACTCAGGGCTGCGGAGATGATTGAAGCCGACTTGTCTTTGCTGCAACAAGAAGAAGAGCTGGAGTTGATTAAAGTAATTGCCAGATTTTCGGAAGAAATTATGATTGCGGCAGAGACCTTTGATACGAGCAGAATTCCCAAGTATGCCGTGGAAATAGCCTCAGCCTTTCATACGTTTTATAATCGGTGCCGCGTGCGTTGTGAGGATGAGGCGCTGATGTATGCGCGCGTTGCGCTGATTGAAGCTGTGCGCACGGTGCTGAAGAATTTGTTGAATATCTTAGGCGTATCCGCTCCGGAAAAAATGTAATGACAACACAGGACGAGCGAAGCATTGCGCTGATCGGAAAAGAAAACATCGAACGATTAAAAAAATCCACAGTAACGGTTTTGGGGCTCGGCGGAGTGGGCTCCTATGCGGCAGAAGCGCTGGCGCGCAGCGGGGTCGGCAGACTGATACTGGTGGATTTTTCTGTGATTATACCCAGCAATATCAATCGGCAGATTTATGCACTGCACTCCACGGTGGGTCAGGCAAAGACAGACCTGGCAAAAAAAAGAATCGCCGATATTAATCCCGCCTGCGAAGTGATGGTCTTTGAAGAAAAAATCACGAAAGAAAATGCGGGGAAAATTTTGCGTCAAACAGATGGCGTCATCGATGCCATTGACGATATTGCAGCGAAGGTGGCTGTGGCAAAATACTGCTATGAGCAAAAGATCATGCTCGTCAGCAGCATGGGTATGGGCAATAAAGTGGATCCGCAAAAGCTGCATGTCACCGATATCTATAAAACAAAAATTTGCCCTCTGGCAAAAAAAATGCGCTATGAATTGAAAAAAGAGCGCGTTCCGAAATTGAAAGTCGTATTCAGTGAAGAGCTTCCGCTCAATCGAAATGTGCCGCCGTCCAGCATGATTTTTGTTCCTGCAACGGCGGGTTTATTGCTTGCAAAAGAGATTATTTTCTACTTATTGTCTGAAATAAATCAGAATTTCTAAAACTCTACAATTATTTTAAAGTTTTTGTTGCAATCTCAAAACCTGTATTGTACAATGTTGATGTTTAAGTGTTAAAATAATAACGTTCGAGATTTGTGGTTTTAGCACGTTCCAGAATTATTTTAAAAAATCAAAGGAGGCATTTCGAATGGTTGACTTAATCAGCATTGAAAACTTGGAGCCATTAAAAGAGATTATTGCGCAGCACAAAGAAGAACCCGGCTGCATCATGCCAATTCTCCAAGAAACACAAGGAGCATACGGCTATTTGCCAATTGAACTCCAAAAGGTGATTGCAGATGAACTGAACGTTCCGCTTTCAGAGGTGTACGGTATCGTTACATTCTATTCGCAATTCACGCTTGTACAAAAAGGAAAATACAAAATCGGCGTATGTATGGGAACGGCCTGCTACGTTCGAGGCGCGCAAAACGTTGTGGATCGCGTGGAACGAGAGTTGGGGGTTGTTGTTGGACAAACAACGGAAGATAAGAAATTTACCATTGAAGCCACGAGATGCTTGGGTGCGTGCGGACTGGCCCCGGTTATGATGATCAACGAAGACGTGTATGGGGCGTTGACACCGGATAAAATACCCGATATTTTGGCGAAATATTAAGAAAAGCGAAGGTACGATATAGTGAAAAAATCAATAGAAGAATTACGACAAATCGGTAAAGAGAAACTTGACAGAATCGGTCTTCGTGTGGGATTGGAAGCAAAAACGGAAAGCAAGACACAAATCATGGTATGCGGCGGTACGGGATGCCATTCTTCCAGTTCGCACATTTTGATTCAAAATATGAAAGATGAATTGAAAGCACACAATTTGGACAAAGAAGTCGAAGTTATCCAAACGGGTTGTTTCGGCCTTTGCCAAAAGGGACCGATTATGATTATCTATCCCGAAGGCACTTTCTACAGCCATGTTCAACCGTCGGATTTCAAAGAAATCGTTGAAAAGCACATCATCGGCAAAGAAATTGTCGACAGATTGGTTTTGGACGAAATCAAAGCAGACCCCAACGACGGGCTGAACAAACTTGAATTTTACAAAAAACAAAAACGTAATGCACTGGGCAACTGCGGTTTGATTGACCCGGAATGTATTGACGAATATTTGGCACTCAAAGGTTATGAAGCGTTGCACAAAGTTGTAACGACCATGACACAAGACGAAGTGATTCAAGAAATTTTGGATTCCGGACTGCGCGGCAGAGGCGGCGCGGGATTCCCCACAGGCATGAAATGGAAATTTGCAAAATCGGCACAAAACGACAAAAAATTTGTTGTTTGTAATGCCGACGAAGGCGACCCCGGTGCATTTATGGACCGTTCCGTTTTGGAAGGCGACCCCCATGTCATTGTGGAAGCAATGGCCATTGCCGCTTATGCAATCGGCGCAGACGAAGGCTATGTATATGTGCGTGCCGAGTATCCCATTGCGGTAAAACGTTTGACCATTGCCATTAATCAAGCAAGAGAATACGGACTGCTCGGAAAAGACATCATGGGAACAGGCTTTAATTTTGATCTGCACGTTCGCTTGGGCGCAGGTGCGTTTGTATGCGGTGAAGAAACAGCTTTGCTTAACTCGGTTGAAGGCAAACGTGGCGAGCCGCGTCCCAGACCGCCGTTTCCGGCAAACGAAGGCGCATTCAAAAAACCCACCGTGTTAAACAACGTGGAAACACTGGCGAATATTCCCAAAATTATCCGTGAAGGCGCACAGTGGTTTGCAAACATGGGCACCGATGACAGCAAAGGCACAAAAGTGTTTGCGCTCGGCGGAAAAATTGCCAATACAGGTCTGGTGGAAGTGGAAATGGGCACAACGCTCAGAGAAATCGTCTATGACATCGGTGGAGGCATTCCCAACGAAAAAGCATTTAAAGCTGCACAGACAGGCGGACCTTCAGGCGGATGTATCCCGACACAACACCTTGATACGCCCATCGACTTTAAATCACTGGCACAAATCGGCTCTATGATGGGTTCGGGCGGACTCATTGTTATGGACGAAGACAACTGCATGGTAGACGTAGCGCGATTCTTTATGGACTTTATTGTTGATGAATCCTGCGGAAAATGTTCGCCGTGCCGTATCGGTACCAAGAGAATGCTAGAAATCCTCAACAGAATTTGCAACGGCGAAGGCAAAGAAGGCGATATCGAAAAGCTGGAAGACTTGGCAAAAGCGCTGAAAGCCGGCTCACTGTGTGCATTGGGCCAAACGGCGGCCAATCCTGTGTTGTCGACTTTGAGATATTTCAGACCGGAATATGAAGCGCATATCAAAGAGAAAAAATGTCCGGCCGGCGTTTGCAAGAACCTGATTACATTTACGATTGATCCGGCAAAATGCGTAGGCTGCTCGCTTTGTGCGAAGAAATGCCCGGTAAATGCAATATCCGGAGAAGTCAAGTCTCCTTTTGTAATCAATCAAGAAGAATGTATCAAATGCGGATTGTGTTTGCAGACATGCAAATTCAAAGCAATTGACAAAAAATAAATTGAAGTAAAGAGGCGAATAATATGAATATGTTAAATATAAAAATCAACGGACAAGATGTCAGTGTTCCTGCAGGAACAACGATATTGGAAGCCGCAAAATCCATTAACGTCCATATTCCGACACTTTGCTACTTGAAAGGCATCAACGAAGTCGGCGCTTGCCGCATGTGTCTGGTGGAAATTAAGGGCGGAAAATCTTTAGTGGCCTCCTGCGTATATCCCTGTTCGGACGGCATGGAAGTATTTACCAATACCCCCACGGTTCGCGATACGCGAAAGGCGATATTGGAACTGATTTTATCCAATCACAACAGAGAATGTACCACTTGCGACAGAAGCGGCGTTTGTGAATTGCAACAAGTAAGTGAAGATTTGGGCGTCAGAGAAATCAGATATATGCCCAATAAAGAAGAAGTCTATACCATTGATGCACTGTCTCCTTCGGTTGTTCGTGACCCGAGCAAATGTATTCTTTGCGGAAGATGTGTTTCGGTATGTAAAGACGTGCAGGGTTTGGGCGCACTGGGTGCGACAAACCGCGGATTTGAAAAATCCGTAGAACCGCCCTTTAACATGGCACTCAATGATGTAAACTGCATCAACTGCGGACAATGTATTATCAACTGCCCTGTTGGCGCACTGAAAGAAAAAGACGATACGGACAGAGTATGGGAAGCACTAGCGGATCCCACAAAGCATGTGCTCGTGCATTCGGCACCTTCGGTGCGTGCAGGTTTGGGTGAGGCTTTTGGGCTTCCGATCGGCTCTTTGGTAAGCGGAAAACTGGCGGCTTCATTGCGTCGCTTAGGATTTGACAGAGTGTTTGACACAAACTTTGCCGCTGACCTTTGCATCATGGAAGAAGGAACCGAACTGATTGGCAGAGTCACCTCAGGCGGCAAACTTCCCATGATCACAAGCTGCTCACCGGGCTGGATTAAATATTGCGAAATGTATTATCCGGATTTGTTGGACCATCTCTCAAGCTGCAAATCACCGCAAGGTATGATGGGTGCTGTTTTGAAATCCCACTATGCACAAAGCCAAGGGCTGGATCCGAAAGATGTTTTTGTTGTCAGCATCATGCCTTGTACGGCGAAAAAGTTTGAAGTGTTGCGCCCCGAATTGTCTCAAAACGGGTTGCCGGACAACGATGTATCCATCACTTCCCGAGAACTGGCAAGAATGATTAAAGAAGCGGGCATCGACTTCCTCTCTCTGCCGGATGAAGAATTTGACGAATACTACGGCGACTACACCGGTGCGGGCACAATCTTTGGTGCAACCGGCGGCGTTATGGAAGCAGCGGCAAGAACTGCTGTAGAAGTTATCACAGGCAAAGAAGCGGAAAACATTGACTATGAAGCTGTGCGTGGTGTGGAAGGCGTCAAAGCTGCAGACATCAAAGCAGGCGACTTGACACTGAAAGTAATGGTTGCCCACGGCGGTGCCAATATTCGCAAAGTTATGGACGATTTGCGTGCGGGAAAACTGGATGATGTTCACTTTATCGAGCTCATGGCTTGCCCCGGCGGCTGTGTAAACGGCGGCGGACAACCCATTGTAAGCGCACAAGACAAAATGGATAAAGACATTCGTGTGGAAAGAGCCAAAGCGCTCTATCATGAAGACAAAGATGTGCTGAGACTGCGAAAATCTCATGAAAATCCGTCAATCAAAAAATTGTATGATGAATTTTTAGAAAAACCGAACAGCCACAAAGCACATGAACTCTTGCACACAACCTATACGGCAAGACCAAAAATCAACAACAAGTAAACCACAAATAACATTTATACATCCACGAGAAATCCGCCTTTGAAGATGAAATTTTCAAAGGCGGATTTTGATTGCGAAATAAAACAACGAGCAGGTCAACATTGAATGCAAAAAAAGAAGCCTAGCCAAGACAAAGCAACCAAAAGACACAGTCGGCGAAAAAAGAAGAATTTTTGATAAACAAGATGAAACTTTGTGTGGAAAAAAGGATGAAATCCATTGACCTTTACAAGGATAAGGTATAAAATTCTATGATATGACTTCCAGAGTTTTGCCCGTGGATAACCTTGTTCCATGCGCAAAAAAATGAATAAAAAGGTAGTGGCAATAACGATGAATATGAAACAAGCTACATTCAAGGGTGGAACGCATTTGCGTTACAACAAAGAGTTGACATCCGGTTTGAAAGTGATGAAATCGACTCCGCCGCAAGAAGTGGTTTTGCCGGTGTCTATGCACTTGGGCGCACCGAGCAAGCCGATTGTTGCTGTGGGGGACCGAGTAAAGATGGGGCAAAAAATTGCAGAGCCGGGCGGATTTGTCTCCGTGCCGACTCACGCAACCGTTTCAGGTGAAGTAATAGCCGTTGAGCCGAGAATTCACACAAACGGACAGCGTGTTATGAGTATTGTCATCAAAAACGATATGCAAGAAACGCTCCACGAGTCGATTTTACCTCGTAAAGAGTATAAAAACTTGACGAGCAAAGAAATTCTTCAAATCATTCAAGATGCCGGCATCGTCGGCATGGGTGGAGCAACCTTTCCGACCCATGTGAAGCTTTCGATTCCCGAGGGGAAAAAGGCGGAATATTTAATTTTAAACGCTGCGGAATGCGAAGCGTATTTAACCAACGATGATGCGCTGATGGTGCGCAACAGCGACGAAATTGTCAAGGGTCTTGAAATTATTATGCATGTGCTGGGCGTTGATCGCGCCTATATCGGCATCGAAGACAATAAGCCCGAGGCCATTGAAAAAATGTATGAAAGCTCAAAACATTTAAATATAGAAATGTATTCGCTGAAAACAAAGTACCCGCAAGGCAGTGAAAAACACATTATAAAGGCCATTGCAAAACGCGAAGTTCCTTCGGGGAAACTGCCCATTGATGTGGGTTGCGTGGTCTTTAATGTGGCAACGGTAAAGGCGATTTATGATGCGGTGATGCACGGCATGCCGCTCATTGAACGCATTGTGACCATCACGGGTCGTGGGGTGGTAAAACCGCAACGCATGGATGTAAAAATCGGGACGCATATTGAGCATCTGCTGCAGCAGTGCGATGGAATTCGTGATACGGAAAAATTTATACTGGGCGGACCCATGATGGGTTTTGCGCATTATTCAACCGATGTGCCGGTTCTAAAAGGGGGCTCGGGGGTGTTATTGTTGTCTGAAGAAGAAACAGATCTGGCGCCTGCAAAAGACTGCATCCGCTGTGCGAAATGTGTGGCTGCATGCCCCATGGGCTTGATGCCGTTGATGTTGTCGAATATGTCGATAAAAAGTGATTTTGATAAGGCGGAGCAGTACAACGCCATGGACTGCATTGAGTGCGGTGCATGTGCTTATGTGTGCCCCACAAAGCGCATGTTGGTGTCCAATATCCGCGTCGCAAAAAAAGAAATTCTTGCAAAAAGAAAACAACAGGCTGAAAAAGCGGAAGCGGAAAAGGCAAAAGGAGGCAACAATTAATGGGAACGAAATTATTTACGGTATCTTCTTCGCCTCACATTAAATCGAATGCAACCACGACGGTGTTGATGCGCGATGTGCTGATTGCCCTGGCGCCTGCCATGGTTGCCGCGGTAATCTTTTTCGGTGTCAGTGCGCTGATGCTGACGGGGGTTTGTGTGGCGGTTGCGATATTGACCGAATGGGCCGCGGGAAAGATCATGAAAAAAGAAAGCACCATCGGGGATTTGAGTGCGGCGGTAACCGGCGTACTGATTGCTTTTAACTTACCTGCAAGCGCGCCTTGGTGGATTGCGGCGGTGGGAAGCGTTTTTGCAATTTTGATTGTGAAACAAGCCTTTGGCGGTATCGGGCACAACATTGTCAACCCTGCTTTGGCAGCCAGGGCGTTTTTGGTTGTTTGCTGGGGAGCGCGCATGACGGGCTCAGCCTTTATTCCCGCAGCGGATACGGTGACACAAGCGACACCGCTGGGGCTGCTTTCGGAAGGAATTACCGGGCAAATGCCCTCTTATATGGATATGTTTTTGGGGAATATGTATGGCTGCATCGGCGAAGTGAGCGCACTGGCGCTGCTGCTGGGCGGTATCTACTTAATTATCAGAAAAGTCATTACCTGGAAGGTTCCCGTTATTTATATTGCCACCGTGTTTGTGTTGGCGATAATCTTTAAGCAAGATCCGGTGTTTCATATACTGGCAGGCGGGTTGATGTTGGGAGCAATCTTTATGGCGACGGACTACACCACCTCTCCGGTCACACCAAAGGGACAAATTATTTATGCGGTGGGCTGCGGGCTTCTTACGATGATTATTCGGCTGTTCGGCAGTTATCCGGAAGGGGTATCGTACTCGATTCTTCTGATGAATGTGGCCACACCCATCATTGAAAGATACACAAGACCTCGCGTATACGGCGTTGTAAAGGCCAAGAAAATCAGACCGAAAGACGAGGTGAAATAGCATGAAAGAAATACGAAAATTAGGACTGATTCTCTTTGCAATTTGTGCGGTTGCCGCAGCGCTGTTGGCGATGACCAATGCTGTGACGGCACCGAAGATAGCTGAAAATGCGGCGAAAAACGAAATTGAAGCAAAACAAATTGTGTTGCCTGACGGCAAAGATTTTGAAGATATGGACGAGGCTGAAATGAAGACCTTATTTGAAAAAGACGGTGCCGAAAACTTGAAAAATGTGCTTTCGGTAAGCACGGCCACGGCAGAAGGCAATGTGGTGGGCTATGCCATCAAAGTTGCTGTTGCGGGCTTTGGCGGAGACATCACCATGTTGGTGGGCATTGACAATACGGGAAAACTGATTGGATACAATATTCTTTCACACAGTGAGACGGCAGGATTGGGCGATAAAATCGCCGTAGATCCGTTTTACGGACAAGTAACGGGCAAAACGGCTGTCAGCCCGCTGTCGATTGTTAAAGGCGAAATAAAGAATGAGACGCAGGTGCAGGCCGTAACAGGTGCCACAATCTCTTCAAAGGCAGCGGCCTTGGGCATAAACAGTGCCTTTGATGCGTATAATGCACTTTCAAGCGCACAAGACAGTGAGGTGAAATGAGATGGGTGTACTAAGACATGTTAAAAACGGAATTTTATCCGAAAACCCGATCTTTCGATTGGTCATAGGGATGTGTCCTACGCTGGCGGTTACCACTTCAGCCATCAACGGGCTTGGCATGGGGTTGTCGACCATGGCAGTGTTGGTGGGTTCAAATGTTGTGCTTTCGGCCATGCGTAAAATTATTCCGAATAAAATCAGAATCCCGATATTCGTCGTGGTCATCGCCTCCTTTGTGACGATTGTTTCGATGTTATTGGAAGCTTTTGTTCCTTCACTGTTTGAGGCGCTGGGCATATATATACCGCTGATTGTTGTAAACTGTATTATTATTCAACGTGCGGAAGCTTTCGCAAATCAAAACACCGTTCTCAACTCTTTTGCGGACGGAGTGGGCATGGGTCTGGGCTTTACACTGGCCTTGACCATTTTGGGCATTGTGCGCGAAATTCTCGGTGCGGGCAGCGTCTTCGGACTGCAACTGTTGGGTGCTTCCTATGAGCCCGCTATGATATTTATTCAGCCGCCGGGAGCGTTTTTGACATTGGGTATTCTTATGGGACTGGTGAATTTGATCGAATATAAGCGCAAAGAAAAAAGAGCACAGGCAGGTGAAAAATAATGAATTTGATTTTGATTGTTGTAGGTGCTGTTTTAATAAACAACTTTGTACTTGTAAAATTTTTAGGCATTTGCCCGTTTTTGGGTGTCAGCAAAAAGGTGGAGACGGCCATTGGCATGGGTGCGGCGGTTATTTTTGTTATGACGCTGGCCTCGGCCATTACCTATGTGGTGCAATATGCCATTTTGGAAAAATTCGATATCGCTTATTTGCAAACCATCGCCTTTATTTTGGTTATAGCCGCGCTGGTGCAATTTGTGGAATTGGTCATTAAAAAAATCAGCCCCTCTCTTTATCAGGCATTGGGTGTATATTTGCCGTTGATTACAACAAACTGTGCGGTATTGGGTGCGGCGATTTTGAACATTCAAAACGAATATAACTTTATTGAAAGCATCGTCTTTGGTGCCGCGGCCGCGGTCGGTTTTACATTGGCCATTGTGTTGTTTGCGGCGATAAGGGAAAGAATGGAGTATTCTCCGATTCCCAAAGCGTTGCAGGGATTTCCCATAGCATTGATTACGGCATCGTTGATGTCCATTGCTTTTATGGGATTTTCGGGAATGATTTAGGAGGAGAAAAAGATGTTTGAAAATATAGTAAGTCCGGTTTTGTGGCTTGGGGGAATGGGTTTGGTTTTTGGCGGATTGCTGGCTTATGCCGCTAAAAAATTTGAAGTGGCACAGGATCCTAAAGTTGAACAGGTGCGCGCAGCACTGCCCGGAGCCAACTGCGGTGCCTGCGGTTATGCGGGATGCGACGACATGGCAGCGGCGGTTGCCAGAGGCGAAGTCAAGGCCAATGTGTGCCCGTCTATGAGTCTGGAGAGGCTGGCGGTGGTGAGTGATATTTTGGGCACCGACGCCGGAAACATCGACAGACAAAAGGCTGTGATTATGTGTGGGGGCGTCGGCGAAAAATCGAAGCGCAAATTTAAATATCAGGGCGTCAAAGATTGCCGCGAGGCAATGGTTGCCATGCAAGGGGACAAGGTGTGCGAATTTGGCTGCATGGGATATGGCACCTGCAAAAAGGCTTGTGTGTTTGACGCCATTCACATAGACCACGAAACAGGACGTGTGTATGTGGACGAATCACAATGCACGGGGTGCGGCGCCTGCGAAAAAGTTTGTCCGAAAAAAATTATCAAGCGTGTGCCCATCAATTCGAGGGTACATGTGTTTTGTAAAACAAACCGCAAAGGAAAAGAAGCGCGAGAGGTGTGCACCGCTGCATGCATCGGTTGCGGGCTTTGCGCCAAGGAGTGTAAGTTTGATGCCATTACCATGGTGGACAATTTGGCGGTGATTGATTTTGAAAAATGCGTCAACTGCGGCGCTTGTGTAAAAAAATGCCCCACCGGCGCAATACACAAAGACTAAGCAGAAAAACAGAAATGTAAATGCAGGTTATTTTCAATTATAAGAAAATATCGATTTTCTATTTCCAAATTATATTGTTATAGGGTATAATAAATTATTAGCAAATACGGATACCACAGACATTTGGGAGTCAATGCACATGAAGGATAAGGAAAACAAGGATTTTTCCGCACCTTTTGCGTCTGCAGTGGACAGTGACGAGTTGGACAGTGTGTTTTTATATGAAAACGCATTAAAAAACTTGAGACGCGAATTGGAAGAAAAACAAAATTTAATTGCGCATCTGCGTCACGAAACAGTGCGCAAGTTTTCTAATGCCGACTTTGGCGGCAGCGACGAGTATGTCTATGCGAAAAATAAAGACATGACCAAAAAACTCAAAGAATATGCGGCGGATATGCTCATCGGGGAGTTAAAATCCATTTCAAGCAGCATGCGGCGCAAACTCAATGAGATGGACGAAAAAGAAAACCGTCTGGCGACACGTTTGATTGAAATTGAAGAGCGACAGGCGATTTTGGAAGAAATTGACTATGTTCAGCGCATGATTCCGAAGAAAATTCTCGAAGAAAAAATGCAGCAAAGTGTAGAAGCAAAACAAGCGGCAGAGACAGATGTTAAAGAGATATTTCGCCCTGCGGTGCATATGATTCTTCAAAAAGAGCAAGCACTCAAAGAAAAAAAATGCCGGCAGGTGCAAGAAGAGACGACGACAAAAAAAGTCGAAACACCTGCAGAGGCTGACGCACTAGAAGTAAAAAAGGCAACAGACACCACGATTGCACCGGAGAGTCAATCGGAGGGGCTTGTAGATACAACGACGGATGTCTATGAAAAAACAGCACCCATTCTTGAACCGGAGCAGTCGCTTGCGCAGCAGGCAGCGCCTGTGGCGGAAGAACAAAAAGAATTTGTGCAGCCGTCAGACGAAGCAGCGGTGATAGATTTTGAGCAGGCTGCCGCGCAAATAAGAAAGACAGCCCAGGACGAACAGAGTCTAGAAAGAACAGAAAAAAACTTTTCCTATATCAGCGACTCAAAAATTAAGCTGAAACCGGAGGATATGTTATCGATACAAAAGGCAATACGCAGCATTGAGCAAGGGCGTTTTGCCGTGCAAGGAGACTGATGTGGCAAAAAAGCGCCGACGAAAATATCGTGTAAAACCAAGATTTTTTATTATCATTGCAGTATTGCTTATTGCAATGATACTTTTTGTGAAGCTCGTCATTTCTGTTGTGGGCGGGCTGATGGAAAAAGAGAGCACGCCCAGTGTGACGCCAAACAATTTGGTGATTGCCATTGATTCGGGGCATGACTCCCAGGCTGACAAAGGGGCCGTGGCACCGGGGGGTATCAATGAATTTATGCTCAATGATGCTGTTTGCAAGGCATTGAAAGAAGAACTGCTCAATCGCGGATACACGGTCATTGAAACGCGCAAACTGGGAAGCAGTGAGCAAAAATCCCTCAACGAGCGAGTGCGAATTTTAAATGAAAGCTGGCCTGATTTGCTGATTAGCATCCATCACAATGCCAACGAAGATGCCTCGGTCAAAGGCTTTACAATTATTTATAACGACAAAAAGACAGATGCCTATGACGGGCAATATGTGAAATATAATTCCGGCGTTTATAAGATGATCAAGGAAGAAAACGGACGTCTCTTTTACCAGGACGGCACCAAGGAAAAAAGCTTTGATCTCGAAAAAAATGCCAGCAAGTTTCAAATTTTTGATTTGACGTCGGTGGGCTTAGTTGCGGAAAGCAAGGCCGTGGCGGACAATTTGTATGCAAGCATGAGTACGTTGGAGTTTGTAAAGCCGCTTTCGGAGAAAAAAGAAAACACCGTCATCAATCAAAATTTGCAAATACTGCGCCAGGCGCATGTGGTGGGCGTAATGGTTGAATGCGGGTTTATGACAAACGAAGCGGAATTGGAACAATTAAACAACGCCGATAACCAAAAGGCAACGGCCAAAGCCATCGCCGATGGCATTGATGCTTACTTCAAAGCAAAAGAAAAGATTTGACAAATAGTGCATTTGCGATTATAATTTTTGAGCATGTATCCGCACAAAACAGGTTTTAAGCGCGCTGCGCACCTGGTTTTGGCGAGGTTGGATAGAGGAGGTAAACTTAATGTACGCAGTGATTAAAACAGGCGGCAAGCAATATCGCGTCAGCGAAGGCGATGTGATTCAGGTGGAAAAAATAACCAGAGACAACGGCAACGATGAAATTGACATCAAAGAAGTGCTGATGGTTGTTGACGGGGACAATGTAACTTGCGGCAATCCCTACGTTGAAGGTGCAAAGGTTGTGGCCAAAGCGCTTGAAGACGGACGAAGCGAAAAAATCATCGTCTTCAAGTATAAGCGCAAAAAAGATTACAGACGCAAGCAAGGTCACAGACAACCCTTTACAAAGTTGGAAATTTCGAAAATCGAACTCAATTAAACAATGATTGCCATTAATATTTTGCATGATCAAGCACACCATGTTTTAGGCGCAAAAATACGCGGACACGCCGGCAAGGCAACTTACGGATCCGATGTTATTTGCAGTGCAGTGTCCGTTTTGGCACTATCGACGATAAACGGACTGGAGCATGTGGCACATGCAAAAATTGAAAAAAGTGTCGGCGAAGGAGATATTTATTTTCGACTTGCCGCGCAAAACGATGAAAATGCCATGGCGGCGTCGCAAATATTGCTGCAGAGTTTTGCAAACGCAATACAAAACATTGCGGAAGAAAATGCAGAGTATGTGACGGCGGCCTATGAGGAGGTAAAAAAATGATTCGATTGAATATCAGCAACCTGCAATTGTTGGCACATAAAAAAGGTGTGGGCAGTTCCAGAAACGGAAGAGACAGTGAATCCAAACGACTTGGCGCAAAGCGCGCAGATGGTCAGTTTGTGTTGTCGGGCAACATCTTGGTTCGCCAACGCGGAACAAAAATACACCCCGGTAACAACGTAGGCAGAGGAACAGATGACACACTCTTTGCGTTGGTGGATGGTGTGGTGCGATTTGAGCGCAAAGACAAAAGTCGCAAGCAAGTCAGTGTGTATCCGAGAGTCTAAGACGGATACAAAATAACATTTGATTCTATGCAAGGGCGTTAAAGAGCATCTTACGGCCCGGCACTTTACGGGGTGTCGGGCTTGTGCTATATTTTGAAGAAAAAAAAGTAAAGCAGGCAAAAATTATGTTTGTGGATTATGTAAAAATTGCAATAAAGGCAGGCAAGGGCGGCGATGGCAGCATGGCTTTTCGCAGGGAAAAATATGTGCCCGACGGCGGGCCTGCAGGTGGAGACGGCGGCAAGGGTGGTGACGTGATATTTGTGGCGGACAAGAGCCTCAACACCCTTCTTAAGTTTCGCTATAAAAAAGAATATAAAGCGGAAAACGGTGAAAACGGACAAGGAAACAACAAATCCGGAAAAAGCGGAAAAAATTTATTAATTACCGTACCTGTGGGAACCATCATCAAAGAGCGCCACTCCAATAAGGTTTTGAGTGATTTGGTAGAAGAAGGACAACAAGCAGTTACGGCAAAGGGCGGCAAGGGCGGCAAGGGCAATCAGCACTTTGCCACCTCCATAAGACAGGCGCCCCGTTTTGCGGAGCCCGGGCAAAAGGGCGAAGAAATAGAATTGATATTGGAATTAAAAATGTTGGCCGATGTGGGTTTGGTGGGCTTTCCCAATGTCGGAAAATCGACTTTTTTGTCTAAGGTCACCAATGCACTGCCCAAAATTGCAAATTATC
>CALFLU010000073.1 GCA_937880125.1 uncultured Eubacteriaceae bacterium | reverse complement strand
AACAAGATGAAGGTTCGAAGAAGTCAATTTTTTCCGCATTTTTACATAAAAAGAAAAAAGACTGACTGGAGGTGCACAACACATGAACGCAGTGGATATTGCCATTTTGGTTGTTGTCATTATTTTTGGTCTCTTTGGATTTCGCCGAGGGCTCGTAAAAAGCATTGTTTCCTTTGCCGGCGTCATCGTTGCCTTTATTGTTGCCCGCATATTTTATCTCTCTTTTGCCACTACCTTGGCAAACAAAACCGGTTGGGACAGCAAAATCGCCGGTTGGGTTTATGAACGCCTCATGGCGACTTACCCTTCGGGCAACATCACGCTTAATCAAACTCCGAGCTCTTTTAAATGGTTTTTTTCCAAATTATTTAATGAAAACGCCGCACAATACGATACCGTGCAAGCTTTTTCAAACGGCATTTCCGCCTTTGTCATGAACATTCTTGCCTTTGTCATCATTTTTTTGGCCATTATTCTTCTCATTGCGCTGTTGGGCATTGTGCTCGACAAGGTAATGAAACTGCCCGGCCTCAGCTTTGTCAATAAATTGGGCGGTTTTGGCATCGGCCTTGCCAAAGGCATTTTGATTTGTGCGGTTTTGGTAAGCTTAATTACATTTTTTTCCATTTTTTCAAAAAGCCCCACACTCTCCGAATTATTTGCCAA
The DNA here is from genome assembly GCA_937880125.1 of uncultured Eubacteriaceae bacterium. GTDB lineage: Bacteria > Bacillota > Clostridia > Eubacteriales > UBA1433 > UBA1433. The sequence continues at coordinate 16,047 of CALFLU010000073.1, read as the reverse complement.
CTCCGTTTTTGCAAAATACCTCTATATCGGCCGTTGGCTATGATGCGGCAGGTGCACCATGGCAATTGACACATTCGCTTTAGGCGATATTGTTCAAACAAAAAAACCGCACCCCTGCGGCTGCGATCAATGGAAAATCGTGCGTGTAGGCGTCGATGTCAAATTGCAGTGCCTTCGCTGCGAGCGCATTGTTGTATTGGAGCGCATCGTCTTTAAGAAAAAAGCAAAAAAAATAATCCGCCGCGCCGCCGAAGAGGCCTAGGGCGGTAGCTGTATGAATTTAAAACATCACGATAAAGAGAGACTGCCATGACACAACCCTCCCAAAACAACCCCGTCAAAATCTTTAAAAGACATGTGAACCGACTGGCTCTCAGCATGATTTCCTACGAGTTCATTCTGATTATTGTCACATTTATTTGGCTGATGTTTTCCTCTTTGGGACAAGGTCTTCTCAACAACGCCTCGGCGGATGCCGTCACTGCTGCGGGCATTGAAACGGCATCGTCCAACGGTTGGCCCTATATTTTCGGTGCCTTAATTGCCATGGCAATTGCAATGGCTTTTCGCAAAAGAAGACAGTTACAAGAAGACTTAACACACATTCGTTTGCCAATGCGCCCTTATGTTTTTTTTATTTTCTTTGCACTTATCATGGCTGTTCAACTGGTCAATCGATTCTTTGTCGCAGGCATGGAGGCATCTTTAAACGCCCTTGGATATAGCATGGCCGAAAGCATGCAGTCTTTGGAGCATATCGGCTCTTCCGTTTCCATGTTTTTATATGTCGTTATCTTTGGTCCTGTGGCAGAAGAAGTGGTGTTTCGCGGCATCGTCCTGCGCTCTCTGGAAAAATACGGCAAAGTTTTTGCTATTGTTTTTTCTTCCATCGGTTTTGGACTTATGCACGGCAATTTGTATCAAGGCCTCTTCGCCTTTGGCGTGGGCTTGATTCTTGCCTATGTTGCCTGTGAATACTCTTTTAAATGGGCCGTGGTTATCCATGTGCTCAACAACCTCCTTTTCGGTGAGGCGGTTCTTTTTCTTTCCAATCGCTTCGGTGAAAACACCATCGCCGCTGTTTTGCTTGCGCTTTATTTCGTGGCCACGGTTTTTGCCGCAATCGTGCTTATCAAAAACAAAGCTGATATCCGCGCTTATTTACAAACGAATCGCACAGAAAAAGGAGTCTACCGTGCTGCTTTTAGCTCGATATTTTTTGTCGTATATGTTGTGCTCAACCTTATTCTTATTCGCGTGAGCATCACAAAATTTATCGGCTGAAATAAGTTGTGAAGATTCGTATTTTTCATCCGAAAATACAGCACTCTTCGTCAAAGAAGAGGATTATGAAACGGCATTTGATGCCATCCAAGGCAACTATGACAACCTGTAATCTTTTTCAGCACGTATTTGCGCCGCTATATCGGTGTTTTGTAGGGATTTGTTCTCTCTGAGCGGTGAAGAAAAAGCGGGATATTGATTAAGAATATATTAAGGGTAATTGCGGGAAATATGTTACAAGTTCGTTGCAACTCGATTACAACAAAATTACACCTTCGAGATAAGCCATACAATTGTATACAATATCGGCTGATGTAACAAATAGATCATCAGCGTTTTTTTACCTATCATTCCTAAGAATTGATTATGCTCCCTACAGAAAAAGGCAGGGAGTTTTTCGCAGGTGATGTAGTTTCCTAAGTAGAAGCCAAAGCCGAACAAAAACATCCAGGGCATTACGGGGTAGTAGTCTGAGGAGAAATAGCCTTCTACGCCAAAGCCCAATGGGAACAAATATCCTTTGCTATACCAGCTTTCGGGCAGGGCTATACGCAGGCTGTCTCCCAGTCCGATGGTGCCGTGAAAGATGCGGTAGGTGAGCACAAACAGCAGCAGGCTGAGTATTATGCCTATGGGTGGCGGGATTTTCTTCAGCGCCGGGAACGCCGCTTTGTAGGTGAGTCAATGGTCTCTTTGTCCGCAAACACCTGCATATCCTTTGATTTTTTTATTATTATGTTGATTTTTTCAGTTCTTTTCAGTATAATTAATTTTCGTATCCTTGCTCTGTACAAAGCAGGGCCATTAGTCCACAAGGAGGTGAACAAATGAAAGCTTATGAAACGATCTTTGTTTTGACCCCGAATTCCGAAGAAGAACGCATCAAGGAATGCATCGCTCGTGTCAGCGAAATCATTACCAAGGGTGGTGGTGAAGTGACCGAAGTGAACGAATGGGGAAAAAAACGCCTGGCCTATGAGGTAGCCAAGAAGTATAACGAAGGCTATTATGTGTTGATTAACTTTACTGCCAATGCAGACATTTTGCAGGAATTAACACGTGTTTACGGCATTACCGAAGATATTTTCAGACACATCATTGTCGAAAAAGTATCCTAGAAAAGAGGTCTGACTCATGTTGAACAAAGTAGTACTCATCGGAAGATTAACCCGTGATCCCGAAATTCGTTACACGGCAGGCAACACGCCCGTGGCGAGCTTTTCGCTGGCCGTGAACAGAAACTTCAAAAATAAAGAGGGCGGCTATGACGCCGACTTCATTAATATCACGGCATGGCGGCGACTGGCTGAGCTCATCTCCAGCAGCCTGCACAAAGGCAGCTTGATTGCAGTCACAGGCCGAATCCAAACCAGCTCCTACGAAGCCAAAGACGGCACGAGAAGATACACCACTGACGTGGTTGCCGACGAAATTGCTTTTTTGGAGAAAAAAGGTGCTTCGGCTGATCGCAGCGCAGAGCCTGCCATGTATGAAAAACAATCCGAAAACTTCGGCATTCCCGTTGACGGCTTTAGCCCCATCGACGACGACGATTTGCCGTTTTAATCACTGATATCCAAGAAAGGAGTGAGAAAAGATGGGAAAACCACCTTTCAGAAGAAGAAAAAAAGTTTGCGAATTTTGCGAAGGCAAAGTAGAACATATCGATTATAAACAAGTAGATGTCCTGAAAAGACATATCACGGAGCGAGGAAAAATTCTTCCCCGCCGTGTGAAAGGCACCTGTGCCAAGCACCAAAGACAGCTGACTTCCGCTATCAAGCTTGCACGTAACATTGCCCTTCTGCCGTTTTCGAGCGACTAAACAAACAAAAGCCATGGCGCCTATGCTGCCGTGGCTTTTTTATTTGACGCTGCGCCAAAGGGGGTTGCATGGCTTTGTCCGCCAATGAAACTAAGGCAACTCGCAAGATAAAACGGCACGCAGGTGCATGTCTGCATAGGTTCCGTCTTTGCGCAACGCACCCTGCCGTTTGATGCCTTCGTGTTTCATGCCGCACTTTTGCATTACCTTGCCGGAGGCGATGTTGCTCGCATCATACATCGCTTCAATGCGATGATAGCCGATTTCTTTGCACAAATAGTCTATCACCGCTCGCAGCGCCTCGCTCATCAGTCCCCGGCGCCAATAGGCTTGCCCCATACAGTATCCCACCTCCGCAGTCAAAAAAACATCCCGCGCCGCCACCACATCAATGCTGCCGATTGCTTGATTTGTTTCTTTGAAGACCATCGCCCAGCGATAGGTCTCGTTCCGGGCATAATCGTCAACCCACTGTCGCAAAATCTCGCGGCTCTCTTCGACGCTCGCATGAGGATGCCAGGTAAGAAAGCGTGTTACCTCGGGACTGCTTGCCCAATTGCGAAACATGTCCTCTGCATCTTTAAGCACAAATCTGCGCAAATACAGCCGCGGCGTTGTCAGTGGCTTGGTTCCTTGATGGCGCATGCTGTTGCCCTCCTCTTTTTCTTTTTTCAGTATAGCACAAACCGCTGCTGATTACCCTATATTTCCCGGGGAATATTTTGTCTTTTATTTCGGGAAAGAATATTTTTTGAATTTCTTGATAGCCTTCTTTGGATGTAGTATAATAGAACAACTCTCAACAAATGCTTCACGAGGTGATAAAAATGAAAGTAATTCTTTTACAAGATGTCAAAGGGCTGGGGCGTGAAGGCGAAGTAGTCAACGCAAAAGACGGTTATGCGACAAACTTTCTTTTTCCCAAACAACTTGCCGTAAAGGCCAATGAAGAAAACATGGCTGTTTTGGAAGAGAAAGCCGAAGAGCGCAGGATACAAAAAGAAAAAGAAAAACAGGCTGCCCAAGATATCTATGAACAAATCAACGGCAAATCCTTTGAACTCAAAGTCAAAGCCGGCAGCGGAGAGCGATTGTTTGGCAGTGTAACGTCTAAGGAAATCGCAGAAGAAATCGGCAGACAGTGCGGCATCGAGATTGATAAACGCAAGATCGAGTTAAGTGAAAACATCAAAGAAAAGGGAGAGAAGCAAATCTCCATCAAGCTGCATGCAGACATTACCGCAACCGTAAAAATTATTATCAGCGCATTATAGGCAGGAGAAAACATGTCCTTTTCGGATCAGAAAAAAGTTCTTCCTTATAACTTAGAGGCCGAGCAAAGCATTTTGGGCTGCATATTGTTTGACAACCAAACCATGACAACCGCCGCCGCTTTGATTGAGCCCGAAGATTTTTATAACGACCAATACCGCATTGTCTATCAGGCCATGCTTCATTTGTATACAAAAAATCTGCCCATCGATATCATCACGCTTTCGGACAGACTGCGCAACCAGGGCTCTTTGGACGCTTTGGGTGGCATTCAGTTTTTAACCAGCATGGTGGAAGTGCTTTCCTCGGCCGAAAACATGGAGCAATATTGCATTATCGTCAAGGATAAGTCTATGTTGCGCCAACTCATCGCCAAGCTCGGCACGGTCATCGACGACAGCTACGCCGGCAAAAACGAAGCCCGCGAATTGATTATGCAGGCAGAAAAAGATATTTTGGATATTGTTTCCACAAAGGACAGACGGGGGTTGGTGGATTTTGAAACCGCGCTGCGCGCCGCCCTGCTTAAGCTGCAGGAAGCCACAGCCAATCCGTCGCGCATTTCGGGTATCCCCACGGGATACATTGATTTGGACAAAAAAACCTCGGGGCTGCAAAATTCGGACTTGGTGATATTGGCAGGTCGTCCGGGCATGGGCAAAACTTCACTGGGCATCAATATTTGCCAACATGCGGCCATTCGCGAAAAGAAAAAAGTAGCTGTCTTTAGTCTGGAGATGCCCCTGGAGCAACTGACCATGCGCATCATTGCCTCTGAAGCCAATATCAGCAACACCTCCCTGCGTGCAGGGGACGTGGCCGACTGGCGCAAGCTTTATGAAGCCTGGGAAAAAATATTGTCCGCCAGCTTATATATCGACGATACCCCCGGCATCACCGTGCCGGAAATACGCGCCAAGTGCAAACGCCTGCAGGCGCAAACAGGACTTGATTTGATTTTGATCGACTATTTGCAACTCATTCGCAGCGTGGGTCGCATCGAAAACAGACAACAAGAAATTTCGCAAATCTCCCGAGACTTAAAGCTGCTTGCCAAGGAGTTGGCCATTCCCGTCATCACCCTCTCACAGCTCAACCGCTCCCCCGAAAAGCGCACGGACAACCGCCCGCTGATTTCGGATTTGCGAGAATCGGGCGCCATTGAGCAAGATGCGGATATTGTTATGTTTCTATACAAACGCGAAACCCAAGATCCCTCTTCAAACAAAGTGGTGCTCAGCATCGCCAAGCATCGAAACGGACCCACCGGCGAGATTGATCTCGTTTTTCAGGAGGATATTACCACGTTTCATAATGCCGCTTTGTACGACGACGATGACGAATAACATTTTTGTTGATTGCAAAACACACAGACACACGGCTGTGTGTTTTTTTGTTTGAAAATCCTTGCGCAATAGCATTGCTTAGCGCTTTGATTCTTGCTATAATATAGTGTATTGCAAATTTGAACGAATTAAAAGAAGGTGGCTAATTTATGAGTACTTTGGTTATTGTCGGAACCCAATGGGGCGACGAAGGAAAAGGCAAAATAACGGATTTTTATGCGGAGAAGGCCGATGCGGTCGTGCGCTTTCAAGGGGGCAACAACGCAGGGCACACGGTCATTGTGGGCGAAAACACCTACAAGTTTCACATGATTCCTTCGGGTATTATTTGTGCAACGCCTTCGTATATCGCCAATGGCATGGTCATTGATCCCTCGGCATTGATTGCCGAAATTGAGACGATGAAAAAGGGCGGTCTGCACGCGGAATATCTCTACATCAGCAACCGAGCACACATTATTGCACCTTACCATAAACTCATTGACGAGCTCAACGAAATTCGGCTGGATGAAAACAAAATCGGCACGACAAAAAAGGGCATCGGTCCTGCCTATGCAGACAAGGTCAACCGAAACGGCATTCGCGTTTGCGACTTATATGAGCCTGCGTTACTGGAAGAAAAAGTCAACACCAACGTTGCCTATATCAACTTGCTTCTGACAAAAATCTATCATCGTGCGCCCATTGACGCAAAGGAAATTTATACGCAACTGCTGGCAGATGCAGAGGTGTTAAAACCCTATGTTTGCGACGTTTCCACCGCCCTTGACGCTTTGCTTAAGCAAGGCAAAAACATCGTGTTTGAAGGCGCACAAGGCGCCATGCTGGACATTGATTTCGGCACTTATCCCTATGTTACGTCTTCTCATCCCATTTCCGGCGGAGCCACACTGGGCGCAGGTGTCTCACCCAAGGCCATCGACTATATTTTGGGTATCACCAAAGCCTACACCACACGTGTGGGTGAGGGACCTTTTCCCACGGAGCTCACCGATGAAACCGGTGAATATCTGCGTCAACAAGGACACGAATTCGGCACTACCACCGGTCGGGCACGACGATGCGGATGGTTTGACGCCGCTGTGGTCAAATATGCGGTCCGCTTAAACGGCCTAACTCATATCGCTCTTACAAAACTGGATACACTCAGAGGACTCAAAACCATACAAATCTGTACTCACTATGAATGGGAAGGAGCTGCAATCGATTACTATCCCGCATCTTTGACACAACTGGCACAATGCAAGGCCGTCTACGAAACCTTTGACGGCTGGGACGAAGACATCTCCGATATCAAAACATTCGAAGAATTGCCCGTCAACGCACAAAAGTATGTCAAACGACTTGAAGAATTGCTGCAAGTGCCGATTTCGATTGTTTCCGTGGGCCCGCAACGTGACAGCACCATTATAATTGATCCGATACTGTAACATTTTTTGTCATTATTACGTTTTTGCGCGCACTGCAGGCGACATTTTTGCAAAGAAGGTTGGCTATGAGTGAAAAAACAGGTCGTTTGATGATTGTCTCCACGCCGATCGGCAATTTAAAGGATATTTCTTTGCGCGCCATTGAAACTTTGCGCGAGGCAGACTACATTGCCGCCGAAGACACCAGGCACAGCGGAAAACTCCTCAAAACCTATGATATTGACACCAAAATGGTTAGCCTACACAAGTTTAACGAAACACAAAAACGCGCGTATTTATTGAATCTGATGCAACAGGGAAGCACCGTGGCGCTCATATCCGATGCGGGCACGCCCGGCATATGCGATCCCGGCGAAGACCTGATCAAAGCCTGTATTGAAGAAGGCATCGACCTTGTGGCCATACCCGGCGCCAGCGCCATGCCCACCGCCTTGGTGTTGTCGGGTTTTAGCACGGCGCCCTTTTCTTTTTATGGGTTTTTACCCAAAAAAAAGTCCGAAAAACTTGCGCTGCTGCAGCAAATCAGCACCGGCACTCACACTGCCGTGTTTTATGAATCCCCCCACCGACTTCTTGACAGTTTGGCGCTCATAGAGCGCCTCATGCCCCTGCGGCGTCTTTGTCTTTGCCGTGAATTGACGAAACTTCATGAAGAAATTGTGCGCGGCACGGCAGCCGAAATCATCGCACATTACGAAAACAAACCCCTAAAGGGTGAAATTGTACTGGTTTTGCAGGGTGCACCGCAAATGCAAGAACAGATAACCTTGCCGCAAGCCAAGGAGCTGGTGCTGCAAAAGGTGCACCGTGGCATGGCGAAAAACGAAGCCATCAAAGAAGTTTGCCGCCAATATGCCCTTGAGCGAAAAGCACTCTACAATCTGCTGACAAAAGAATAGTTACCTTTATCATGCGACAAAAACACACCATGAAAACAAAGGCGTTTTTTATAAAATTTTTACGGATATCAGAAGGGAAATTTTGTCATGGCGCGTAAAAAAGAAATCCTCATCGAGGGTGCAAAATATTTAACCACAGTCAATAATCAAATGGAGTTGGACATTATTCAGTCTCTTTTGGCTTCCTTTGACATTCACATCTATATTCGAGATGCCCTGAGCGGATCGTTTATCCGCATTTTAATGGGAAGTTCTATGTTTGACGCCGATATCTTCGTCAAAGAAGAGGATTATCCAACGGCATTTGATGCCATCCAGGGCAACTATGACAACCTGTAATCTTTTTCAGCACGTACCTGCGCCGTCATATCGGTGTTTTGCAGGGGTTTGTTCTCTCTGAATGGGGAAGAAAAAGCGGGATTGTTATTAAGAATGTGTTAAGGGTAATTGCGGGAAATATGTTACAAGTTCGTTGCAACTCGATTACAACAAAATTACACCTTCGAGATAAGCCATACAATTGTATACAATATCGGCTGATGTAACAAATAGATCATCAGCGTTTTTTTACCTATCATTCCTAAGAATTGATTATGCTCCCTACAGAAAAAGGCAGGGAGTTTTTCGCAGGTGATGTAGTTTCCTAAGTAGAAGCCAAAGCCGAACAAAAACATCCAGGGCATTACGGGGTAGTAGTCTGAGGAGAAATAGCCTTCTACGCCAAAGCCCAATGGGAACAAATATCCTTTGCTATACCAGCTTTCGGGCAGGGCTATACGCAGGCTGTCTCCCAGTCCGATGGTGCCGTGAAAGATGCGGTAGGTGAGCACAAACAGCAGCAGGCTGAGTATTATGCCTATGGGTGGCGGGATTTTCTTCAGCGCCGGGAACGCCGCTCCGTAGGTGAGCATGCACAGACCCAGCAGGTGAAGAATCCCGAACCAAATCACTTGATGTGGCATAAAAACATAGGTAATCAGCGTAATGGCCATTGCCCAGCCGAGTGTTTTGATGCCGCGGCGGATATTGCTGCGGGTAAAATGACAGGAAATGCCGGCAATGACGATAAAGGAGCTGGCCGCCACCCAGCGAACGGCTTCGATCAAGGGCTCTTGCGTCCAAAAATGATTTGTTGAAAGAAGCATATCTATATCGTATAAAAGATGATACAAAACAATGATGATCAAAAACACGCCGCGCAACTCGTCGATGAAATGAACCCTGCCTGTTTGCCTTTGTTCCATGTTTACTTGCTCCCCAAAGGTTTTATTGTTTATCATACCACAATTTTCCGCTCATTTTGCATTTGGCGATATTTTATTGCCCTTGCGCATGATATAATAAAATATCGATAAAAACCCAAAGGAGGAATCATTATGCACGTTCTTGCCATTAACGGAAGCCCCAATGCAAAGGGGTGTTGCTATACAGCTTTAAAAATCATTGAGGAAGAATTACAAAAACATTCTATTGATATGACGATTTTTCACATTGGTACACAGCCTGTGCGTGGGTGTAACGGTTGTCGCCAATGTGCGAAAAAAGACCCCATGGCCTGCATCTATGACGATGTTGTCAATCAGGCTACCGCACTGTCTGCGCAGGCGGAGGGCTTTATCTTTGCCTCACCCGTGCATTTTTCGGGTGTTGCGGGCGCCATGAAAAGCTTTATGGACCGTTTCTTTTTTTCGGGCGGCGCAGGGCGTCTTGCCCACAAGGCAGGTATGAGCATTGTCTCGGTTCGCCGCTCAGGCGGCAGCGCCACCTTTGACCAGCTCAACCACTATTTGCATTATTCGCAAATGGTCATTCCCTCTTCACAGTATTGGAACATCATCCACGGTCATGCCAATGCCAACGACGTTTATGAAGACAAAGAAGGGGTGCAGATTTTGCAAGTGGCTGCCCGCAACTTGGCTTGGACCATGCAGTTGATTGCCGAAAGCAAAACAGCACCGCCTGCCATAGAGCCGCCGCTGCGCACCAATTTTATTCGATAAAAACCTTTGTTGTTTTTATCTTATTGCCCACACAGTGCACACACCGCAAAACACAAAGAGAATTCTCTTTGTGTTTTTTTTGCCTATTATGAATCGCTTTCTGCCGAAAACAGCTCTATTGGGTGAAGCATGGTTGTTGGGTAGGGATTATAAAGCACCTTCCTTATTTATCTTCCTGTTTTGCAACCCTATACAGACGCGCGCGCTGTCTTTTTTCTAAAACCGATGTAGATATTTCGATAGTAGATACAAAATGACTTGCGTTTTTTCACAGTACGTGTGTAACTTTGCCTTACGTGTGTTCTTATCTTCTCTTATCTTTTCTTCTCTTCTCTAGAGCACTAACATTAACTTTACGGTTAGTTTTACCGTTAACCTTACGTTAAGTTAACCGTTAAGTTAACACAATTGTTGATACAAAAAAAGCGACAGCATGCTGCCGCTTTTATAGAGCTTCGTTTTATTCTTCTTCCGCTTCCGCCGGAATCATTTTGGCAATGGTAACCACCTTTTCATCTGCGGCCAGTCGTTGCAGACGCACGCCTTGTGCCGCGCGACCCGTGGAGCTGATTTGTTTGGCTTCCAGGCGAATGGCAATGCCTTGGTTGTTAATCATCATCAAATCTTCTTCTTTGCTGATCATGTTAAAGCCTGCCAGCTCACCGGTTTTTTCGGTCACTTGATAGGTGAGCATGCCCTTGCCCGCTCTGCTCTGACGGCGATACAGTTTAATCGGTGTAACTTTGCCGTAGCCATTGACGCTCACACACAGCACCGCTTTGTCGTCGTCGGCAATGTCCATGCCAATGACGCTGTCATCTTTGCGCAGGTTAATGCCGCGCACGCCGCGAGCGGCTCTGCCCACATCGCGCACCTCTTCTTCACTGAAACGAATGGCGTAGCCGTTTTTCGTGCCCAAGACAATTTCATCTTTGCCGTTTGTCATGCGCACGCTAATGAGCTCGTCATCATCAGCCAAAGTCAGTGCAATAATGCCCGTCTTGCGCGAAGTGTCATATTCACTCAGCGACGTTTTCTTGACCATGCCCTTGGCTGTTGCCATAATCAAATATTGCCCGGCATCAAAGTTTTCCACCGGAAATACTTCCGTTATTTTTTCATCCGGCTGCATTTGCAGCAAGTTGACAATGGCCATGCCCCGTGCCGTGCGGGATGCTTCGGGAATTTCGTATGCCTTGAGTCGATAGACCCGTCCTTTATTGGTAAAGAACAGCAAATAATGCTTAGTGGTGCAAGTAAAGAGATTTTGAATAAAGTCATTGTCCCTTGTGCTCAATGCGGTAATGCCTTTGCCACCGCGTTTTTGCGCACTGTAGGTATCAGCGCTGATGCGCTTGATGTAGCCCACATGGGTCAGGGTAATGACAATATCTTCCGTCTCAATAAAGTCATCCAGGGACAATTCTTCGTAATTGGCCTCAAAGGTTGTCCTGCGCGGATTGTTGTATTTATTTTTAATCTCCAGCAATTCTTTTTTAATGACATCCAAAATCAGCGCTTCGCTGCCCAAAAGCATCGTCAACTCGTCAATCAGACGCATGAGTTCGTTGTATTCATTTTCAATTTTTTCGGTTTCCAGCTCGGTCAAACGCTGCAGGCGCATATCCAAAATAGCCTGTGCCTGTCTGTCGCTTAAGGCAAATCGCTCCATGAGCCTTGTTTTTGCCTGGGCGCCGTCTTTTGATTTTTTGATGATGTCAATCACTTCATCAATGTTTTCCAGCGCAATGCGCAAGCCCTCTAAAATATGTGCACGCTCTTCCGCCTTGTCCAATTCAAACTTCGTGCGCCTGATAATGATCTCCTTTTGATGTTCCAAATAATAATACATCATTTCTTTGAGATTCAGCACACGGGGCACGTTGTCCACCAGCGCCAGCATAATCACACCGAAGGTCTCTTGCATTTGCGTGTATTTAAACAACAAGTTCAGCACGATTTGCGGGCTAAAGTCACGCTTGATATCAATGGCAACATGGGTGCCGTCACGGTTGGATTCGTCGCGAATGTCCGCAATGCCCTCAACGCGCTTTTCTTTTACCAAATCGGCAATTTTTTCGACCAGTTTGGCTTTGTTTACCTGATAGGGCAGCTCGGTGATCACAATGCGTGAGCGACCCCGTCCGATGTCTTCTTCAATCTCGGTGCGGGCGCGCACTTTGACATGGCCCCTGCCCGTTTCATAGGCTCTTTTGACTTCGGCTTTGCCTAAGATGATGCCGCCCGTGGGAAAGTCGGGTCCTTTGACGTGTTTCATCAACTCTTCAATGCTCACATCGGGCTTGTCGATGAGCACGCAAAGGGCGTTGACCACCTCGCCCAAATTGTGGGGCGGAATGTTGGTTGCCATGCCCACGGCGATACCCGAAGAGCCGTTTACCAGCAAATTGGGAAACTTTGCGGGCATCACCAAGGGCTCTTTGAGCGATTCGTCAAAGTTCGGCCCAAAGTCCACGGTGTTTTTATCAATGTCGCGCAGCAACTCCGCCGCCAGCTTTGTCATGCGCGCTTCTGTATAACGCATGGCCGCAGCGCTGTCTCCGTCCACGGAACCAAAGTTTCCGTGACCGTCCACCAAGGGATAGCGAATCGAAAAGTCTTGTGCCATGCGCACCATGGCATCATAGACGGCCGTGTCGCCGTGGGGATGATATTTACCCAAAACGTCCCCTACGAGACGTGCGCTTTTTTTGTACGGTTTATCGGCGCCCATGCCGATTTCGTCCATGGAATAAAGAATACGGCGATGAACAGGCTTAAGACCGTCACGCACATCGGGCAGTGCGCGTCCCACAATGACGCTCATGGCATAGTCAATGTAGCTGGTCTGCATTTCATCGACAATATTAATTTCTTCTACTTTATCAAATAATTTATCGGACATAATGTTTCCTTTCAGCCTTCAGCATTAAATATCGAGGTTTTTGACTTTTTTCGCATTTTCTTCGATAAAGTTTTTGCGGGGCTGCACCTGATCCCCCATCAATATCGTAAAAATTTCATCGGCACGAATGGCGTCTTCAATGGTTACTCTAAGCAGCGTTCGGTTCAGCGGATCCATGGTGGTTTCCCACAACTGCTCGGGATTCATCTCCCCAAGACCCTTATAGCGCTGCAAATTCACGCCTGTTTTGCCCATTTCGGCGACCTTTTGCTCCATATCGGCATCACTGTAAGCATACTGCACTTGTTTGCCCTTTTGCACCTTATACAAAGGCGGCTGTGCAATATACAAATACCCCTTATCGATGATTTGTCTGCCGTATCTGAAGAAAAACGTCAGCAGCAATGTGCGTATATGCGCACCGTCCACATCTGCGTCTGTCATGATGATAATTTTATGGTACCGAGCTTTTTCAATATCAAATTCTTCCTGTATTCCCGCGCCGATAGCCGTGACCAAAGAGATGATGACCTCGGTATTGAGAATGCGGTCTTCTCTGGATTTTTCCACGTTGAGGATTTTGCCTCGCAGCGGCAAAATAGCCTGGGTTTTAGAATCTCTGCCCTGTTTGGCGCTGCCGCCGGCGCTGTCACCTTCCACGATATACAGCTCGCTCAATGCAGGATCTCTCTCTCTGCAGTCAGCCAGTTTGCCCGGCAGCGTGCTGCTTTCCAAAACGGTTTTGCGGCGAATGGTTTCTTTGGCCTTTTGCGCCGCTGCCCGTGCCCTTGAGGCCTGAAGGGATTTGTCCAAAATTTCTTTTGCCGTATTGGGGTGCTCTTCCAGATAAGCGCCCACAAATTCGCCCACCGCCGCATCGGTCAAGCCGCGAATGCTGGGAGAGCCGAGTTTGGTTTTCGTCTGCCCTTCGAACTCGGGGTTAGACATTTTGATGCTGAGCACTGCCGAAAGCCCTTCGCGAATGTCTTCGCCCGAAAGGTTGTTTTCGTTTTCTTTGATCAGCTTATATTTTCGCCCGTAGGCATTGATTGTGCGCGTCAGCGCCATTTTAAATCCGTTTAAATGCATACCGCCTTCGGTGGTTTTGATGTTGTTGGCATAGGAGTAAATGTCATTATCCACCGAATAGGTTTTGGTATATTGCATGGCAAGTTCTATATTAAATTCGTCTGTGGTTTTTTCAAAATACAAAATATCGTCATGCAAAACTTCTTTCGATTTATTGATATATTGAATAAACTGGCGCAGTCCGCCTTCGTATAAAAAGTTTTCTTCTCTTTGCGAAGCCTCTTCCTTTAATGAAATGCGAAGACCCTTGTTTAAAAATGCCAGTTCACGCACACGGCTTACCAATGTGTCATAGCGAAACTCGACATCATTAAAAATTTCACTGTCCGGTTTAAACATAACAGAGGTACCGGTTTTGTTGGATTTACCCACCACTTCCAGCTCTGTAACGGCTTTGCCGCGCTCAAAGCGTTGTTCATGTATGGCGCCCTTTTGTTCTACGCGCACCACCAGCCATTCCGAAAGGGCATTGACAACCGAGACACCCACGCCGTGCAGACCGCCTGAAACTTTATAGGTTTGGTCGTTAAACTTTCCCCCCGCATGCAAAATCGTCAGCGAGACTTCCACACCGCTTTTTTTCATTTTCGGGTGCATGTCTGTGGGAATACCCCTGCCTTCGTCTTTAACGCGAATGACGTTGCCGTCAAGAATTTCCACGGTGATGTTTTTTCCGTATCCTGCCACAAATTCGTCCACACTGTTGTCAATTACTTCATACACCAAGTGGTGCAATCCGTCTTTGCCTGTGCTGCCGATATACATACCGGGTCTTTTTCGAACTGCCTCCAGTCCTTCCAAAACCTGTATTTGCTCTGCGCCATACTGGGGCGTGTTGTTTCGAGCCATAGTCTTTTCTCCTTTTGTGTTCATTGCTCCGTTTTGATTACTTTTCCGTTTTCTATAATAAACAAAGCATACTCTGTTTTTTTCAAATCCTTCTTCATCTCATCTGTTGTCGTGGTAATAAATACCTGTGTATCCTTAAGCAGATGCAAAAGCCGCCTTTGCCGCATAGCGTCCAATTCGCTGAGAACATCGTCTAACAGCACAATGGGTCTGGTGTCGTTATGGGCTTCATAGAGTGCGATTTCGCTCAATTTCAGCGCAATTGCCGCTGTTTTTTGCTGCCCCTGCGAGCCGAACTGCTTTGCGGGACGCCCGTTGATAAATACATGAAAATCATCTTTATGCACGCCTTGGGTCGTGATTTTTTTGTGTCTGTCTTCCTCAAAAGATTCTTTGAGCAGTGCTTGATAATTTTCTTCCAACTCTTCTTTCTTTGCCGTTTTTTCCAACACAGCGCTTTGATAGCGAAGGGCGATTTTTTCTTCTCCGCCGGCAATTTGTTCGTGCAATGCTTGAATACTTTGTTGTATTTCGGCCAAATACTGCACTCTTTTTTTCGTGATATAGGCGCCAAAGAGCGCCACTTGTTCATCAAAAATATCCAGCATCTGCTTAAAGCCCTGTTTTTGCTCAAGGAGCAAAAAATTGCGATGGCGCAAAAGTCGATAATATTCACTGAGCGCCTTTTTATAATTTTTGTTGATTTTCGAAATCGAAACATCCAAATATCTTCTTCGTTTTTCCGGACCGTCTTTGATAATGCGCAAGTCGTCGGGGTGAAAGATCACGGCGGCAAATTCGTCATAGAGCATGCTCGCCGGCGTATTGTTTTCGTCCACCGTTATTTTTCTTTTTCCGTTTTTGTCCAAGACAATCTCTATTTGGCTGCTCGTGTTGTGTTTATGAATTTTTCCTCTTATCAGCGCTTTGTTTTGGTCGTATTCGATTAAATTGACAAAAGCGTTTTCCCTGTGAGATTTTGCACAGCTCAAATAATACAATGCTTCGACAAGATTTGTCTTTCCCTGTGCATTTTGACCGCAAACAATATTATATTGACGGTGAAATAAGAGGTTGATATCCGACAAATTTCTAAAATGTTTAATAAAAACTTCTTGAATATACCTCTGTTCCCCCTATCCAGCCCC
>CALFLU010000072.1 GCA_937880125.1 uncultured Eubacteriaceae bacterium | reverse complement strand
GATTTAACAAGGATTCTCACCTCGCGCCCTGCCTGAATGGCAAAGGATTTGTCTTCTTCAGGGAAGGACATGGCAATTTCTTCCAGTTTTTGCAGTCGTTTGATATAGGTTTCCAAGGTTTCACGCCTCGCGCCCGGTCTTGCCGCGGAAATGGCATCCGCCGCCTGCACAAGCACGGCTTCGATGGTTTTTGGTTCCACATCGTCGTGGTGGGCCTCAACAGCGTGAATAACGTCGTTGTTTTCTTTATATCTTTTGAGGATATCGACACCGATGGTGACATGGGGACCTTCGATTTCGTGGTCCACGGCTTTGCCGATATCGTGCAACAAACCTGCGCGGCGGGCAATTTTTGCATTTGCACCCAATTCATCCGCCATCACACCTGCCAGGTAAGCAACTTCCAGTGAATGTTTTAAGATATTTTGTCCATAGCTGGTGCGGTAATGAAGTCGACCGATGAGTTTTACAATTTCGGGGTGCAACTTATGCAGACCCACTTCAAAGACGGCCTGTTCGCCCATTTCTTTTATTTTGTCGTCAATTTCTTTTTTCGAGTTATTGACCATTTCTTCTATTCGTGCCGGGTGTATTCTTCCATCGCTAATCAGTTTTTCTAAAGTGTTTCTTGCTATTTCGCGTTTGATAGGATCAAAAGCGGATAAAATAACAGCTTCCGGAGTGTCATCGATAATCAAATCGACGCCCGTAAGAGTCTCCAGTGTGCGAATGTTTCGGCCTTCGCGCCCGATGATGCGACCTTTCATTTCATCGCTGGGCAGTGAAACCACCGAAACGGTAGACTCGGACACATGGTCCGCAGCACATTTTTGTATGGCACAAGATATAATCTCTCGGGCTTTTTTATCTGCTTCCGTTTTGGCTTCGGCTTCTTTATTTTTCACCATAATCGCCATTTCACGGGTAATTCTGTTTTCAACATTTGCCAAAAGCAGTTCTCTGGCTTCTTCAAAGGTAAGCTGTGATATTTTTTCGAGTTCTTGAAGCTGCTTTTTTGTAAGCAACTCCAACTCGGCTTCTTTTAATTCGAGTTTTTTGTTCTTATCAGTTAAAGATTCTTCTTTTCTTTCAATGTTTTCTAATTTTTTATCTAAATTTTCTTCTTTGAAAATGACACGTTTTTCTAATCTTTGCAGCTCGTTTCTTCGATCTCGGCTTTCTTTGTCCAGCTCGGTTCTCAGAGCGTGGATTTCCTCTTTTGTCTCAAGTAATTTTTCTTTCTTTATTCTTTCGCCTTCCTTAATGGCGTCTTCCACCATGGAGTTGGCTGTTTTTGTGGCATTGTTGATTTTGCTTTCGTTCATATATTTTCTTAAAAAATATCCTCCGACCAATCCCGCGCCCAAGCAAAGCAATGCCAATAGTATTCTGATAAATATATTTTCCATACTTCCTCCTTATTTAGTTTTCAAAAATCAATCAGCTGTCGAACATCTACGTATAAAAGAAATAATAGCAAAGTTAAATAGCAAATAGAGTAACTGAATATTTTTATCCCAACAAATTAATTTTAAACGGTTTAGCCCTTTATGTCAAGATAATCTCATTACAGAGCTCGCAAGTTCTTTTGTGTGGAAAATAAGCATAAAAGGCACCATCTTTTCGAAAAATCAACAACAAAAGAAACCAAAGGAGAAGACTCTTTTGGTTAAGCGGGAAAATGATAAAAAATCAAATTCCTCAGTTTGCTGTATTCTCGCCGCTGAGCAAAGACAAGATGCTGCTCATCGCTTTCGCTTCATCAATACCATCTATTTGAACGAGAACTTCGTCGCCTTCTTTTACGTTTAAAATCATAACCCCGATAATACTTTTTGCATTAATTGTCGCGTGTTCTTTTTGAATATGTATTTCACTTTTGCATTTGCTTGCCAGTTCAACCAAGGCTGATGCTACTTTTCCATGTAGTCCACCTTCGACCCCTATATGTGTTTTTTGCTGAATCATTTTTGTACCCTTTCTTAACTGTAATAGATTACATGTATATTATATATTATACACGCAAAACATAAAAAGTAAAATTTTATTTACTTTTTTTTGCCTTTGCAGTAATATTTAGGTAGTATAAGTTTTTCTTCGGAGGTGAGATATATGAAAATTACAAAAGAGGATAAGATTACGGAAGTCTTGGAAAAATATCCGGCAACAGTAGAAGTGTTTATGCGCTATCAACTTCCGTGTCTGGGGTGCTTTGCCGCACATTATGAAACCTTAGAACAAGGTTTGAGCGTACACGGCATTGATGTTGAAGGTGTGGTCGAAGAATTGAACGAGGCCGCAGGTCTGTAACGGTTAAAACAAAAAAGACCGCAAAAATCTTGCGGTCTTTTTTCTATTTATACTTTTATGTTATAATGAAAAAATGAGTTTTGATTTGAAAGAAGAAATAAAAAAGAAAGCCGAAGAACTTCATATCGACTTAATCGGGTTTGCAGAAGCGCAAAATGCAGAAGATTTTTGGCCTTTTTATGAAAAAAGGATCCAAAAAGACTACTTTGCCGATGTGGGTGGTGTGGGCGAGGTTGCAAGAAGGCTGCGCGTTTTTGATGTGATGGCAAAGGCCAAAACGGTGATTGCCGTAGCTTTGTGCTATAACCATCCGATCGCCTTGTTGGACCCGGGCCATCCATCCCGAAGCGGGATTATCTCCGCGCATGTTTTCAGACAAGACTATCACCAAGTGATGCAACAAAAGATGAAAGCCTTAATTGCACATATGAGCGAGCTGACAGACGAAAGATTTGTGTTTCAGTCCTATTGTGACACGGGGGTCTTGGATGACAGAATTTGGGCGTGGCGAGCCGGATTGGGTTTTTTCGGGAAAAATAATTTTATTATTCATCCATCCCTTGGCAGCTATCTTTTTTTGGGACACATTGTAACCGATTTGCCCATTATGCGCTATGACCGTCCGATGAATAATCTGTGCGGCAGCTGCAGAGCCTGCATTGACAAGTGTGAAAGCGGCGCTTTGTGCGATGCGTATGAGTTGAACGCAAAGAGATGTATCTCTAACCTGACACAGAAAAAAAACTTGCGCGAAGAGGAAGAAGCCTTGCTGGGTCGTCATGTTTACGGGTGCGATGTATGTCAGCAAGTCTGCCCCTTTAATGCGCGTGCAAAGACAAGCGTACATGCATGTTTTAAGCCGAAAGCGGACGATGTCTATGTTTCCTGCGATGAAATCATTGCCATGGACGAGACGTCCTTTAGAGAAAAATATGAAAATACGGCGCTGTACTGGCGCGGATATACGATTATCAAGCGAAATGCAAAGATTGTAAAACACAATATATACAGTGAGGAAGAAAGACAATGAGCGAAAATAAAGCAAAAACGAGAGTCCGATTTGCCCCTTCACCCACGGGGTATTTGCATGTGGCGGATATCGCACAGCACTATACAATTACTTTATTGCAAAGCAAAATGAAGGAACGATGATTTTGCGTATTGAGGACACCGATCGCACGCGGCTGGTGGAGGGTGCAATCGAAAATCTTTTGAGCGCCCTTGCATGGGGAGGAATTGTCTGTGACGAGGGTGTGTATTTGGACGCAGAAGGAAAAGTCGCTCAAAGAGGGATGTACGGACCTTATATTCAATCGGAAAGACTGGAAATCTATCAGCAATACATTCAAAAGTTGATTGAACAAAAGGATGCCTATTATTGTTTTTGTTCCAAAGAGCGACTCGAAGAGCTGCGCAAAGCGCAAAGCGAGCAAAACCAAACGCCGCGGTATGATAAAAAATGTCTTGGCTTGACGCAAGAAGAGGTTGAGGCAAAAATCAAGGCAGGAGAAGAGTATGTTATTCGCTTAAATTTGCCGCAAGATACCCTTATTGAATTTGATGACAAGGTTTATGGGCACATCAGCTTTAATACCAATGATTTGGATGACCAGGTGCTCATTAAGTCTGACGGCTACCCCACCTATCACTTTGCCGTGGTGGTGGACGATTATCTCATGGGTATTACCGACGTAATTCGGGGAGAAGAGTGGATTTCGTCCACGCCGAAGCATGTGTATTTATACAAAACTTTGGGGATTGAGCCGCCAAATTATACCCATTTGCCCACGGTGCTCAATGCAAGCAAAAAAAAGTTATCAAAGCGCAATGACGATGCGGCGGTGGAAGATTTTAAAGCAAAAGGCTACTTGCCTCAGGCGCTGACAAACTTTGTTGCACTCTTGGGATGGAGCAGCGCGGATGAGACAGAAATTATGAGTATGGAAGAGTTGATTCGGCGCTTTGATGCTTTGCGTATTCACAAGGCAGGGGCTATTTTCGATATGGAAAAGCTAAACTGGATGAACGGACAATATATAAAAATGCTCAGCAGTGCGGCACTGGCAGAAGCCTGCCGCCCTTATCTGAAACAAGAGATAGATACCGAACAGCTGGTTTTGATACTGGATGCGGTAAAAGATAAGATGGTCAGATTAGACGATATCAACAGCCTGGCCGAGCCGTTTTTGCAAAAAGGGGTTATCGGAGAAGAGCAAAGGGCTGTTTTGGGCGAAGCCGGCAGCGTTGCCGTGCTCAGCGCTTTGCGTGCTAAGTTAGAGACAACACCTGTTCTTGCCGCCGAAAGGGCGCAGGAAATGATAAAAGAAGTGCAAAAAGAAACAGGTGTTAAAGGCAAAGGGCTGTATATGCCCATACGCATTGCCTTTACAGGGCAAATGCACGGAGATGATTTGGCAAAGACCATGGCTGCGATTGGGCGCGATGAATTGTTGGCACGATTGGATCAAGAATTATCATTGCTTAAATAAATTACGCAACAGACAAAAGAGGTCGCTTTGAAAAACAACAATGAATATGTAAAAGGAAGATATTTAAAAAGAGTCAAACGCCGCAATGCCGTTAAGGTAATGCTGGTGCTGTTGTTTTTTTTGCTGGCTGTGGCAGCCGTGATTTTAACAAAGGAAAAAACCATGATTTTGGAGGCGGAAACTTTCATCGTTAAGCGTGATGTGCAGGCATTGTTTATGCGCAAAGAGGCGGTGATGTATTTTGGACACGAAATCATTGGTGTAGAGCTCGAAGGGGCCAAGGTGGCAAGAGATACGGTGCTGGCAAAACAACTCGATATTTTAAAATATGCCGAAAACGAAAAGGCGATTATTGATGCCAAGCTCAGCAGCTATATGTATGCAGACAGCAGTGCGTTTTTGGCAGATATGAAAACAGCCTACAGTGACTCGACCAACTTAAAAAGCGGGGACGAGGAAGCGGTAAAGAAAAGAAACATGATGTTTGCCACGGTGAAATATCTGTTTTACGGCGAGGCAGAGCTGCAAGCGCTTAAAGAGAGACTCAATAATATCGAAGCTTCTTCTGAGATAACCCTCAGAAAGGTGCCGATTGATTTTACAGGGCAGCTGTTTTATTCCACGGACGGGTTTGAAGAAATTGCTTCAGCGGATATATTGAGTTTGGCCTCGCCGGAATATTTGGATTTTATTATGGGATTGAACAGCGAAAAGCTCAACAAGCATTCGACGATGACATTAAAGATTGCAGACAATTCCTGTGTATATGTGGTGTTTTCTTTGCCGTTGGAAACAAAAGTGGATTATGAAAGCACGGTGATGGATTATAAAGGTAATGTTATAACCAAGCAAAATGTTGCAAGCAAAGATTATTATAGTTTTTTGCAAAAACGGGCAGACATCTTAACGCAATATCCGCAAATGAAGTTCCAATTGGGCGAAGACACATATCTTTCCAGGCTGGTTGATGTAAAAGAATATCAAGAACAAAAGGTGATTGTGTTGATGGTTACCCATGACGTGGACAAACTCATGACACAACGAAGGGCGGTTATTAGGGCGGAAATTGAGCAGTATCGCAATGTGTTTGCCATTCCCGCCACCAGTGTGTACAAAGACGAGACGGGAAGAGACTGCATCGACATCATTGATAAAGGCAAGATGCGACGAACCTATGCGGTGCATATCAGAGGATATGACGAAGCCGGTGGACGTGTGCTCATAGACACAAAGGGTGTGGATGTCACCACCGAACAAAAGGGTGAGGAGCCAAACAGCGTGGAGCTTAAAGACAGTGCGCTGGTGCTGCGATAGGAGTAGGATGATGATCAAAAAAAATATAGAAATCATTGAAACAAAAATTAATCAGGCAAAAGCGCCCGACCAAGACGTGCTTTTGGTGGCGGTCAGCAAATATCGCAGTATTGAAAGCATGCTTGCGGTGTATGAGGCGGGCGTGAGTCATATGGCGGAAAACAGAGTGCAGGAATTTTTGGAAAAGTACGACCTGCTGCCGGGTGACATTACTTGGCACTTGATTGGGCACTTGCAAACCAACAAAGTGAAGTATGCTATCGGCAAAACGGCCTTGATTCATTCGCTGGACAGCATTCGTTTGGCACAGGAAATTCAACGGCAATCTCAAAGAAAAAATGTGACGACAAATGTTTTGATACAGATTAACATTGCCAAGGAAGCGAGCAAATACGGATTTGCCCAAGAAGAGGTTGAAGAGGCCATTGAGCAGATTTTAAACATGCCCAATGTGATGATTGAGGGCTTGATGTGCATTGCACCATTGGATGCCACAGAGCAAATGTTAAATAATTATTTCAAAGAGATGAAAAGTATTTATGAAAAACTAAAAATACTGTATAATAATACAGATAGAATCAAAATGCGCTATTTATCCATGGGCATGAGCGGGGATTTTGAACTGGCCGTACAAAACGGCGCAAACCTTGTTCGCATCGGAAGCGCAATCTTTGAGGAATGAAAGGAATAACATTATGAATGAAAAATTGAAGAGATTTATGGGAATCGTTGAAGAAGAAGGCGCGGATTATGATGATTTTGATGAAAAAGAATTTGACGATGTAGAAGAAAAACCCGTAAGATCGTCTTTGTTTCAACGAAGGGAACCTGTTGAAGAAGTAAATAGAACGGCAAGAGAGGCAAATCGCAAAAGAATTGTCTTGGTTGAGCCGGAAACCTTTGACGAAGTGCCGGAAATCAGCGATCAGTTGCGCAACGGCTACACCGTGGTTGTGAATTTTGAGAGAGCCTCGTCGGAAGAAATTAAAAAATCCTTTTATTTCTTTAGCGGCGTGGTCTATACCCTCAACGGCAGCATCCAAAAAATTGCGCGAAATGTTTTTGTCCTGGCACCCAGCAATATTGATATTGTAAGCGACAACGAAGACAGCATGAGTTCGAAAGACATCACAAAATGGGAGCTCGATGACTAAGACGTGCGTTATTTGTCAGGCATCTGTTGTATTGATTAATGGACAATCATAAGTTATTGGCGGCAAAGGCGCATGATTGGAGCAAGCAGGTTATCAAAAAGCAGACCAGGATGTTTTTTGATTTCTTTGATCCTGCTGCGCAAGACAAAATAGCGGACGTACTCAAAGAGTATGAGCAGTTGGACTTTGCGTTTTTTGGCGGCACGGAATTGGCGGAACGCAAAATGCTCTGTGTGTTTCCCAAGACAGACAGCGTAACAGAGGACGATTATGCCATTGGCGTCATTGAATTTGAAAAAAAAGACGACATCACGCACAGAGATATTCTCGGCGCACTGATGGGCATTGGTATCAGCAGAGAAAAGACGGGCGATATTCTCTTTGGACCTTCAAAGGCATATCTTTATATGAAAGAAAACATTGCAGACTATGTGCTGGCCAATTTGACAAAGGTCGCCAACCACGACATTAACCCCACAAAGGCCGATGCAGCAACCATTGTGGTGCAAGAGGCACAAAGCAAAGAGTTTCATATTATTGTTGCCTCTATGCGTGCAGACGGCATTATCAGTGCGGCTTACAGAATTTCGCGCGCCGCCTCGCTGCAGTTTATCAAAGCAGATCGCGTCAAGCTTAACCATCAACCTTTGCTGAAGCAAGCCAAGGAACTGAAAGAAGGAGATCTGATTTCGATTCGCGGCAAAGGCAGAATGGAAATTGTGGAACAAACAGGAAAAACAAAAAAGGGCAACATCAAACTGACCATCAAAAGATATGTGTGAGACGGCAAATGAAAAAAATTGAAATGACAGTGACAGACATCGACAGCCCCCGGCGTGTGGACGTATATCTATCTGAAAAAATCCCCAAATACTCTCGTTCATTTTTGCGAAAAACAATCGATGACGGGGGTGTTTTTATAAACGGCAAGCAGGCAAAACCCTCTGCCAAAGTGGCAATGAATGATGAGATTATGCTTATGGTTGATGAGCCCGTTGAAGACAGGCTTAGCGGACAAAACATCGCATTGGACATTGTGTATGAAGACGAAGATATTATTATAATCAACAAGGCGCAGGGCATGGTGGTGCACCCGGCAGCGGGCAACAGAGAAAACACACTGGTCAATGCTTTGCTGTATCATTGCAAGGGCAGTTTATCGGGCATTGGCGGAGTCAAACGACCGGGCATTGTTCATCGTTTGGACAAAGACACCACGGGTATATTGATTGCGGCGAAAAATGACTTTACCCATCAAAAATTGGCGCAGCAATTTAAAGCGCACAGCATTGTGCGCAATTATTATGCGCTGTTGCACGGCATAATAGAAGAAGAGCAGGTTTTGGTCAAGGCGCCGATCGGGCGCGATGGAGTGCATCGAAAAAAAATGACTGTCACCGAAAAAAACGGAAAACAGGCACAGACGCTTTTTACGGTTTTAGAAAGATATTCGCGTCATACACTTGTTGAAGCAGCACTCAAAACAGGGCGCACCCATCAAATTCGAGTGCATGGGGCATACATTTCTCACCCTGTTGTGGGCGATAAAACCTATGGTTATCAAAAGAAAGATCCCTTGTTGGCAGGGCAGCTGCTGCATGCCTATAAACTGGGCATTGTTCATCCGAGAACAGAACAGTACATGGAATTTACAACGCAGCTGCCGTTGCGGTTTGAAGAATTTATCAAAGAAAACAGCTGAATGTTATTTATCTTGCAATTTTTGAATTTGTTTTTCATTGCCCAGCAGCAAAAGCTTACTGTTTGGGCTGATTTGTTGTTGCGGCGAAGGAGAGACAATCAATTTTTCGGCGTCTCTTATCAGTAAAATGGTGACGCCGTATTTTTGTCGTACATTCAATTGGGCAATGGTTTTATAATGCCACGGCGCAGGCGCCATCATTTCCACAATCTCATTTTCGGGATCCAATTCAATGAGTTCGAGCAAGTTGGAGTGTGACAATTCGCGTGCGATGCGCTGCCCCATTTCTATTTCGGGCATATATACCTTGCTCACGCCCAAACGATGCAATATTTTGGCATGACCCTCGGAGTAGGCCTTGGCATATATTTTGGGAATGCCCAATTCAACAGCGTTTAAAGCCGTGAGCAACGAGGTGCTAATATCCCTTGCCAGGGCTACAAACAATGCGTCCACGTTGCTGATGCCCAGGGCTTTGAGTGCCGTAAGATCGGTGCCGTCCGCCTGTATGGCGGAGGTGACATAGGGCGCAATATTTTTTACACGTTCTTCGTTGAGGTCTATGGCAAAGACGTCATGACCCAAACGGTACAGCTCTTTTGCCAGACTGATTCCAAATCGGCCGAGGCCGACGACAGCAAATTGTTTCATTTTTTTTCTCCTAACCCAGTAGTATTTCGCCTTCCGGATATGTGTAGTGTCCCTGTGGGGTATGGATGTCTCTTGAGAGCGCCAGGGCAATGGTAAGAGGGCCGAGCCGTCCGATAAACATGCAAAGCAAGATGACAACTTTGCCGACGGCTGTGAGGTGCGGTGTAAGCCCTTTGGTGAGTCCGACGGTGCCGAAAGCCGAAAATACCTCAAAAGTAATATCACCCAAGGACGCTGTTTCCGTAAAGGATAATATGAAAATGGCTGCCATAATGAGCAAAGAAGTAAAGACAAAAATGGCAACGGATTTTTTTAAATGCTGATGGCTGATTTTTCTGCGAAACAGTTCAATATTGTCTTTGCCGCGAATCCAGCTGTGTACGGTGATGAGCAAAACGGCCAAAGTAGTGGTTTTAATGCCGCCTGCAGTGGAGCCGGGAGAGCCGCCCACGAACATCAACAAAATGACAATTAAACTTCCGCCGTTGGAAAGGGCAGCCATATTTAAGCTGTTAAATCCTGCGGTTCGCGGAGATACCGAATTAAAGAATGCCCCGACAATTTTATCGCTTATGGACAAGGGCGCCAGTGTGGCGGGATTGCGGTATTCAAAAATGAAAAAGACGCCGGCACCCACAACAATCAAAATCAACGTGGTGGATAAGACCAGTTTGGTGTGAAAGGACAGTGC
This sequence comes from uncultured Eubacteriaceae bacterium, assembly GCA_937880125.1. Lineage (GTDB taxonomy): Bacteria > Bacillota > Clostridia > Eubacteriales > UBA1433 > UBA1433. The sequence continues at coordinate 24,934 of CALFLU010000072.1, read as the reverse complement.
GCGAAATTGTTTGCGGTAGATGAAAATATCTTCCATGACAAAAAAGCCAAGACCGCCGATGATAATCAACAACATAGTCACAATTTGAATAAACGGATTGCTGACATAGCCTGTGAGGCTGGCATAATTGCCAAATATGTCAAACCCCGCATTGCAAAATGCGGCAATGGTATGAAAAACGCTGATGGTGATGCCTGATTTGATTCCGAATTGCGGAACAAAAGTGAACATGGAGCAAATAATACCCAAAAGTTCCGTAATCAGCGTAAATAACAAAATATGTTTGGTGATGCGAACAATGCCGCCCGGACGGGCCAGGTTATACGATTCTTGCAAAGTGAGCCTGCTTTTGAGGCGGATTTTTTTGCCGATTAACAAAAAGAAAAACGTCGCAAATCCCATAAAACCGATACCGCCAAGTTGAATGCACAAGAGGATGACGGTTTTGCCGAAGGTAGACCAATGCGTGCCGGTATCCAGCGTTACCAGTCCGGTGACGCATGTGGCTGAAGTTGCCGTGAACAAACAATCCAACATCGGTGTGGCTTGACCGGAGGCTGAAGACAGCGGCAAATGAAGCAACAGCGCGCTTAACAAGATAATTAAGGCAAAGCCACCCATGAGTTTTTGGGAAGAGGAGAGGCTTTTTTTAGGGAAAAAAGTGACGAGCCGTTTGGTTTTCATGGGTGCATAATAAACCCGTGTAAGCGAAAAGTCAATCCTATTTTTACGCGAAAATCAAATCGTTTTTAGCGATTTGATTAACGACTCGTTGGGCGTAATATAAAGCGTACGATAGTTGGTGTAAGTGACCTTGCCGATGGGGGCATTGTGGATTTTTTTTACATAAGAGATTGTGGTGTAATCAACAGGGATATTTTCTCCGCCACGGGCTTTGGAAAAAAACACACTGAGCTGCGCCGCTTCAAGCAAGGTGTTGTTGGGGACTTGCTTTGAAAAGGTTTTGATAATGACATGGGAACCCGCAATGTTTTTTGTGTGGAGCCAAATATCTTGTTTTTTTGCAAAACGATGCGTGAGATAATCGTTTTGTTTGTCGTTTTTACCCACATAAATATCAAAACCGTCGGTGGAAAGAAAGTGATGGGGTTGCGATAGATTTTGTCGGTTCTTTTGTGTTTTGGAAACGAGAATTTTTTCTTCTTCCAATACCTGGGCAATATCTTCCAAATCATCCAAACGGTTGCTTTGGTGTGTATAGTAGAGTTGATCGTTTAAAAAGGCCAAATTTTCTTGGGTAAGATGAATTTGTTCGGTTAGATGCGTTTCGGCATTTTTTAATTTTCGATATTTTTTAAAATAATTTTGTGCGTTTTCAAATACGGAGCGATGTGGGTTTAGGGGGATGCGAATGCGCTTTTGCTCCTCGTCAAAGAGATTGATATCTTCGTAAAAATCCGCGCCCGGATCAATTTTGTAGCTGTAAGAGAGCAACAATTGACCGTATTGGTTATAGATTTCTTTTTTCTCGCAATCTTTTAATTCACGTTCCATTTTTTTCAACTTGGATTCACTGCGTTTGATGTGTGTGTTTAAAACCGTCGTGATGGATTGTTGTTTTTCGCGCAGCGCAGAAAATTCGCTTTTCCAATCAAAAAATACGGTGCAGAGTTCTACAAGAGAGGCGAAGGGTTGTTTTTCAACCCTTTCGTCATATAAATCGGCAAAATAAAAATCACAGTAACTGTCTTCTTTGGAGAAAAGGTAGTACTGCAAAGGTGGCGTCAGGCTGCAAGAGATGAAGTCGAAAACTTGGTGCAGTGTATCATCGTCGATGCTGCCGTGGCCAAAAGCGGGGAATTTTTGGCAGACGTAGTTTGCAAAATCTGTTCCCGTGCCTTCCAACACGCGTATGAGCGCTTGGTCGGGTGGCAAAGCTATATTTTTTATTGCGCTGCAAAAAGCTTCGCGAGTCATGGTTTTGGGATTGAGCTTATCGCTTAGGGGGAGTTGATAGCGCAGGCGGGGCAGTATTTGCCTTTGCGAGCTTTTGGACTCGTCCACTCTTTTGAGGCTGTCAAGAATCACATGATTTTCATCGACTAAAATGATATTGGCATGCTTGCCGGTGAGTTCGGCAATGACATAGCGCAGACGAATATCGCCGATTTCGTCGGCTTGCTCCACGGTAAAAGTCAAAATTCGGTCGTGGTCGTTTTGGTGAACGGATTTGATTTTTCCCCCTGCCAAGTGTTTGCGCAACAACATGCAAAAGGCGGAAGGATTTTTAGGGTTTTCATAGCTGAGGCGGCTTGGCGCCGCGTAAGAATAAGCACTTTGCATGTTAAACATAAACTGCACAGCACCGAGCTGCGGAATATAGAGTTCAAATAAAATTTTTTGCGAAGCGGGCTGATATATTTTGCTGATGCGCGCATCGGTTAATTGTGTGTTTAGTTCTGCGACCAAATAACTTGTCATAAATCCGTCTAGGGGCATTGTTCTCACCTCAAAACAATATTTTAACATAAGAATAAAAAAAGAGATAACTTTTTGAGAAGCGCATTGCTCAAGTGTAAATATATGGTATAATATAATGAAAATCATTTATCGAGGCAAAGTATGATTTTTTATAAAATGCACGGGCTGCAAAACGATTTTATTATCATTGAAAATATGAAGCGGCAAATCTGTTTAACCAAGACGCAGATTGCTTTTTTGTGTAATCGCAAAGAAGGCATCGGCGCGGATGGGCTGATATTGGTAGAGCCTTCAGAGATGGCCGATATACGCATGAAGTATTTTAACAGCGATGGCAGCATTGCGCAAGTGTGCGGAAACGGGTTGCGATGTACGGCAAAATACGCCTATGACGAAAAATTGGTGCAAAAGGCGCAAATGTGCATTGAGTCTGAAGGGCGCAGTTATGAAGCGGCGGTTGTGGCGCTGGATGATGAAAAAAAAGTCGATATCGTTTGTGTGAACATGGGCAAGGCAGTCTTTGAAAGTGAAAAAATACCGATTTGCATCTCCGATAAAACGGCTCTGGATGTCAGTGTTATGCTGGGCGATGAAGCGATTTGTTTGTCGGCGGCGGCCTTTCCCAACCCCCATGCAGTACTGATCGGGCAAGATTGGGATAGAGACGAGATGGAAAAAATCGGCGCAAAGTTGCAGCAACACACTCTTTTTCCGCAACAGGTCAATGTCAATTTTGTCATTATCAAAAACAGGAAAGAAGCGGAAATATCCACCTATGAACGCGGCGTGGGCATGACCATGGCCTGCGGCAGCGGCGCATGCGCCACAGGTGCCGTGTTGCACAAAAAAGGTTTGGTGGATTCGGAAGTGCTGATGCGGCTGCCCGGTGGGGCATTAAAAATTAAAATATCCGAAAACGGCGATGTTTTGATGACAGGCAAAGCAACCTTTGTTTTCAAAGGAACGATAGAGCAGAAAGGCAGACAAAAAACTGATGAATAGTATGACGGGCTTTGGCCGAGGCGAGTACAAAGACGAAAAGGTGATGATTGTTGCGGAAATCAAAACAGTTAACCACCGATACAGAGATTTTTTTATTAAAATTCCCAGGCAGTTTAACGGTTTTGAAGATGAACTCAGAACGCTGTTGTCTGACAAGCTGCTGAGGGGACGCATTGAATTATATATTAATGTGAAATTTTTGCAGGAAAAACCTGTACATTTATATGTCGACGAAGCAATGGCAAAGCAATATTACTGCATGGTTAACGAAGTGGCAAAATTATTTGATGATGTGGAAAACGATCTTCGTCTGAGCATGATTGCCAGATACCCTGATGTCATTCGCAGTGAAGAGGAAAGCGAAAAGTATCTGCAGTATTGGCCGAGCATTCAATCTGCGGTGCAAGAAGCGCTGACAAACCTTGCGCAGGGACGTCAAAGAGAAGGAAAGCATCTGAAAGAAGACATTATCAAGAAGTGTGAAAATATTAAAGAGTTGTTGCATGAAGTTGAAAAACATGCCGATGAAATACCGGCCAACAGTGAGGCAAAAATACGGGACGTCATTGCCAAATACGAATTGAAAGAAGTGGACGCCAATCGTATTGCCGCAGAAATTGCATTTTTAGCGGAAAGAGCAGCCATTGACGAAGAAATCATACGCCTCAAAGGGCACATTCAAGCATTGGAACAAGCCCTCGAAGCCGAAAAAGACATCGGGCGGAAACTGGACTTTATTTTGCAGGAAATGAATAGAGAGGCCAATACCATTGCGTCCAAATCAAACATTTCCCAAATCAGCATGACGATGATTGATATCAAGAGTGATATTGAAAAAATACGGGAGCAGGTGCAAAATATTGAATAAGCAACATGGGAGAAAGAGATGTTTTTGAATATCGGATTCGGAAATTATGTAAATTGCGATAAGATCATTGCGATTGTTTCGCCGGATTCGTCGCCGATGCGCAGAGTCATTGCCGAGGCGCGAAAAAAAGGGACGCTGGTGGATGCCTCGCAAGGCCGCAAGACACGCTCGGTAATTGTAATGGAAAACAATGATGTGATATTGTCTGCGGTGATAACAGAGACCATTATCGCAAGAAATGCAAAAGGGGGAAAAAAGTGAGAAAAGGCAAATTGTTGGTAGTATCCGGCCCCAGCGGTGCGGGCAAGAGCACAATCAGTCAAAGAGCGGCAAAAGAATGTGAGATTTTTTTGTCTGTTTCCGCCACAACGCGCCCGCCCAGGCAAGGGGAAGACGAGAGGCATTATATTTTTTTAACACAAGAAGAGTTTCAAAAGAAAATCGACGAAAATGCGTTTTTGGAATACGCCAATGTTTACGGGCAATATTACGGGACGCTGCGAAAACCTGTACTGGAAATGATGGAACAAGGCAAAAACGTCTTGTTGGAAATTGATGTGCAGGGCAGCATGCAGGTAAAAAAAGCTTATGATGAATGCGAAATGGTTTTTGTGCTTCCGCCTTCGTTAAATGAGTTGAAACGGCGCCTAAAGGCGCGCAAAAGCGAAACGGAAGAGCAATACAATCTTCGCGTGGCAAAAGCGCTGGAAGAAATTGCCATTGCACCGCAATATGATTATTTGGTCATCAATGAAGAAATAGACAGTGCGGTTATGCAACTGAAAGAAGTGATTTCATCATTGGATAGAAAAATGAAATATCATGTGGATTTTATCCATGCATATATGGAGGAGGAAAAAGATATATGATTAAACCATCTATTGTAGACCTTTTAGAAAAAGTGGACAACAAATATTCGCTGATTTATGTTATATCCAAGCGCGCCACAGAATTGATTGACGGAGAGGTGGCACTGGTTGAAGATGACGGGCTCAATCCGGTGACTGTCGCCGCAGAAGAAATCATAGAAGGAAAATTGACCTATCGTTACGAATAAAAAACAGACGACCATGGCGTACTTATTTGAACAGTACGCCATCGCTTTATAGACGGAGACAAAATGAAAAACGTAGACAAAGAAAACGCCTGTGCCATTGCACAGATAGTTATCAATGAACGCGGCAAGACATTTGACCGCATTTTTGAATATAAAATACCGGAGCACCTCAGGGCCTCTGCCCGCATAGGGCGCATTGCTCAAGTGCCCTTCGGCAGGCAAAACACGAAGCGAGAGGGGTTTATTTTTGCGTTAAAAGAAACGCCCGATACAGATATTGAACTGAAAAGCGTTTTAGAAATTTATGAAAAAGCGGGCGACGTAACAGAGACGCAGGTAAAGATTTGCGCCTTTATGCGCGAAGAATATTTTTGCACCTATGCGGAAGCTTTTGCTTGCATTGTCCCGAAATTTGCCAAAAAAAAAGGCAAAGAACAATATAAAAAAACACTGCGCCTGAGCGGAATCTATGAAACCAAAGAAGAGTATTTTGAGCAAATCAGGCCCGGCGCCAAAGCGCAAAGGACGATTTTGGAATTGCTTGAGGAGCAAGCAGCAGACTATAATACCATGATGAAAGCGGGCAGCTTCAGCCCTTCGGCCATTAAGGCGCTGGAAGAAAAGGGCTTGATTGTCGTCGAAAAAACGGAATTTTATGAAGCGCATTATCAAAAGATACAGGAAGAGGACACAAGCAGACCCCCGCTTTTGGCACAACAAAAGAAGGTGTTGGAAGAATATAGCCATTCGGATCAAAATAAATTTTTACTCCATGGCATTACGGGCAGCGGCAAAACCGAAGCATATTTAAACATGATCGAATCCTGCGTAAAGAGCGGCAAGCAAGCATTGTATCTGCTGCCGGAAATTGCGCTGACCGCCCAAACGGTGCAGCGCATTGCTAAGCGATTTGGCAGCTGTGCGGTGGTGCACAGCCGTCTTGCAGAGGGGGAGCGGTACTATCAATACAAGCGCATTGCTTCAGGCGAGGCCAAGGTAATCCTCGGCGCGCGTTCGGCATTGTTTTACCCGTACAAAAACCTCGGACTCATTATTTTGGACGAATGCCATGAAGAAAGCTATAAATCTACCTCCACGCCGCGCTATGACAGCATTGAAGTGGCTGAATTTATTGCAAACGAGTCTGATTGCAAACTCGTATTGGGTTCGGCAACGCCCCTGGTGGAAAGCTATTATTATGCCAAAAGAGGGCGCTATCAGATGTTGAAGATGCCCAATCGTATTTTTGATTTGGCTTTGCCTGACATTGTCGTCAGCGATATGCGCCAAGAGCTGCAGCAGGGCAATCGATCCATGCTTTCGTCTCAGTTGGAAGAGAGCATTCGCAGTGCGCTGGAAAAGAAAGAACAAGTCATCTTATTTTTAAACAGAAGGGGTATGTCCACCTATGTTTTTTGCCGAAGTTGCGGTTACAGCGAACGGTGCGTTAACTGTGATGTTGCCCTTACCTATCACCATGACACACAAAAGATGATGTGCCATTATTGCGGATACGAAAAAAAGGTGGAGGTGTTTTGCCCTTCCTGCGGAAGCGATAAGATACGCCATATCGGTATGGGCACACAAAAGATAGAAACGGAAATTGAGCAAAAGTTTCCCTATGCCAAAATTATTCGCATGGACAAAGACACCACCTCAACCAAATATGCTTTTGATAATATTACCCATCAATTTCAAAATCACGAAGCGGATATTTTGATTGGCACGCAAATGGTCGTGAAGGGTTTTGACTTTCCTTTGGTGAGTGTAGTGGGTGTTATTCTTGCGGATATGGCATTGAACATGCCGGATATTTATTCTTCGTTTCGCGCCTTTTGCCTGGCTTATCAGGCGGCAGGCAGATGCGGACGCAAGAGCGGCGGCGGCAAAGTTTTTATTCAAACCTATAGCCCGGAGCACTATGTGATTGAACGGGTGAAAGAATATGATTATGAGGGATTTTATAAAGACGAAATACGTTACAGAAAAAAAATGAGCTATCCGCCCTATTGCGCGCTGTACGGGTTTTATTTTCTCGATGAAAACGAACAAAAGGCCGAGGAAGCAGCCTATGCTTTTGCAGAAAAAATGATTGAAGCCATTAAAGAAGAGCCCTGCGGTGTGTTTAAACTCTACCATCCCTCTAAGCCGGTATTGGGCTATGTGAACAACAAGCATATCTATCATGTAATCATCAAGACAAGCGGCGAAAAAAATGTCAAAAAAGCTATGAAAACAGTGTATAATACTATAGCGCATGAAAAAAATATCATGGCGTATATGCAGAAAAATCCAAGCGGAGTATAAGAAATATGGCATTGAGACTTATCAGAACAGAAGAAGACGAAATTTTGTATAAAAAATCGAAACCGGTAAAAGAAGTCACCGAGCGCATCAAACAGTTGTTGGATGACATGGAGGAAACCATGGAGGCAAACAACGGTTTGGGTTTGGCGGCTGTGCAGGTGGGAGTGTTGCGCAGAGCCATTGTGATTCGATATGAAGATCAGCTCTATCGCTTACTGAATCCCGAAATTGTGGAGTGTGAAGGTGAAGTATGCGGCTATGAAGGGTGTTTGAGCGTGCCCGGAAAGCACATGTCCGTTGCGCGACCCGCAACGGTGAAGGTTCAGGCAATGGACGAAAACGGACAGAGCATAACCATTGAAGCAAGCGAGCAGCTCGCCAGGGTGTTTTGTCATGAAATTGACCATCTGGACGGCATTTTGTATGTGCAAAAGGCAGACTACACACAGCCGGTTGTTTATGACAGTGATTTGACCGAGGCAAAAGAAGCCGAGGAAGATGCACAAACAGACGAAAACGAAGAAAAATGAGCGAGATAAAGATGTCAAAAAAGATGAAAATTATTTATGCGGGCACCCCGGGCTTTGCAGTGCCGCCTCTGGAGGCGATTGTGCAGGCAGGACACGAGGTGGTGTTGGTGATAACGCAGCCTGACAGAGTCAACGCACGCGGAGGAAAAATCAGCATTTCGCCTGTGAAAAAGACGGCGTTGACGCTGGGACTGCCGGTGTTTCAGCCGGAAAAAATCAACACAGAAAAAAGCATTTCGCAGCTTAGGGAGTATGAGGCAAATTATTTGGTTACTGCAGCATACGGACAAATTTTAAAAGAAGAAGTCTTAGCGCTTCCGAAAAACGGATGTGTCAATATTCATGCGTCTTTGCTGCCGCAGCTTAGAGGAGCCGCCCCCATTCACCGTGCGGTGATGAGCGGCATGAACCAAAGCGGTATTACCATTATGGAGATGGATAAAGGGATGGATACGGGGGATATTATCTTACAGCGTGCAACAGAAATTTTGCCGACCATGACCGCCGGGGAGCTGCACGATGTGCTGTCGGTTTTGGGCGCGGAGATGATTGTTGATTTTTTGGCTGACGCAGAAAATTCGTGGGCGGCAAAACAAAAGCAAAACGATGCGGAAGCAAGCATTGCCGCTAAGATACAAAAGAAAGAATTGTTTGTCGACTTTAACAACGATGCAAAAATATTGTATAATAAAATCAGAGGATTAAGCCCTGTGCCCGCGGCAAGATGCATGCTGGACGGCAAAGTTCTCAAAATCTATGAGAGTCAAACAGTGGATTGGTCCAAAGGGGCACGTCCGGGAGAAATTGTTGCATTTGATGCAAAGAAGGGTTTTATTGCAAAGGCTGCAAACAATGCGCTGCGCTTGAAACAAGTGCAAATAGAAGGAAAAAAAAGATTGGAAGATACACAATTTGTGATTGGATATAACAAAAAAGATTCTATTTTAATGTAGAGAGAAAGGAAGAAAATATGTTTTACGATTATACATTTTTCATATTGATACCGGGAATACTGCTCAGCATTTTTGCCAGCATTAAAGTGCGAAGTACTTACAGCAAATACAGCAAAATCGGCAACTCCAAAAACATCACCGGAAGGGCTGCGGCACGCAGAATATTGGATTCGGCTGGGTTGCAAAATGTGACCATTGAGCCGATTGGCGGCAGCCTGACGGATCATTATGATCCGCGCTCCTACGTGCTGCGTCTTTCGGAGGGCGTATATGACTCCAGCAGCATATCGGCAATCGGCATTGCCGCCCACGAGGCGGGGCATGCCATTCAGCATGCAAGGCAATATTCGCCGTTGGTGATTCGCAACGCCATCGTGCCTGTGGTCAACATTGCCACCAACGCATCGTGGATTATCTTTTTAATCGGACTGTTTATCAGCAGCAGAACAGGCATTATGTTGATGAATATCGGTATTTTGTTGTTTTTGGGCGCAGTTATTTTCCAATTGATTACGCTGCCGGTGGAGTATAATGCCAGCACGCGGGCGGTTGAACAGTTGGGCTCGTTGAATTTGGGTGACGGAGAAGATATCAGAGGCGTGCGCAAGGTACTCAGCGCCGCGGCACTGACCTATGTGGCGGCGATGTTGATGGCGCTTTTGCAGCTGTTTCGTTTGATCGCCCTGCGCGGAAGACGTTAGAGACAACCTATGGCTATTGATAAAACCATTGGCATAGCGCGGCACGTTGGCTATAAAGTCTTGTGCGATGTGTATTTGAAAGGTGCATACAGCAACCTATCGATTCAAAAACATTTTTCTGTTTTAAAAAAATCGGAAGACAGGGCGCTTGCCACTGCCATTATTTTTGGTACGCTGAAAAAAAATATTCAGTTGACAAAAGTCGTTCAAAAGCTTTCTTCCATTGCCTATGAACAAATTAAACCGGAAATTGCGGTGTTAATAAAGTCGGCGCTGTACCAGTTGTTTTATATGGATAGGCTGCCTGCTTATGCCGTGGTCAATGACAGTGTCAATCTCACCAAATTTTATATTTCTTCGAAAAGCGGCTCCTTTGTCAATGCAGTTTTGCGCAGTGCGCTGCGACAGGGCAAAGCATCTTTGTTTGATGAAGAGAAGCAAGAAGATTTTTGTGCGTCTTTGGAAAAAGACTACGACATTCCCGATTGGTTGTGTCACTACTTAAAAAACGATTTTTCGCAGAGTTTTTTGCATCAATGGGCGCAAGCGTATCAGCGCAGTCCAAAGATGTATGTGCGTGTAAATTTGCTGAAAATAAGCGTTGAGCAAGCCTTTGATTTGCTCAATAAAGAACAGACGGTTTGCGCAAAGACAATTTTGCCCGATGTTTTTGAAGCGGTTGTGGCTTCGGAGGTGTTGCGCTCAAAGTTGTTTTCGGAAGGGGCCATTGTCGTTCAAGACATGTCTTCGGCCCTTTGCGCCTATGCTTTAGAGGCACAGGCGGGGGATAGTGTGTTGGATTTGTGTGCGGCACCGGGCGGCAAGAGCTTGCATATTGCATCGCTGACGGCAGGTAGAGCACATATTACGGCATGCGATATTTATAAAAACAAAACCCTGTTCATGAAAAAACAATTTGCCGCAATGGGCGTTGGCAATATACAAATTTGCAGAAACGATGCAACCGTTTTTAATCCTGCCTTTGAAAAGAAGTTTGATCGCGTTCTTACGGATGTGCCTTGCAGCGGGCTTGGGGTTATTCAGCGAAAACCCGAAATTTTGTTGCATTTAAACGAGAAAAAAATTGCAGACTTGGTGCAAATACAAAAAAGCATTCTTGAAAATGCGGCAAAATATGTGAAACCCAAGGGCGTATTGGTATACAGCACCTGCAGCATCAATCCTCGCGAAAACAGATATGTGACAGAAGCGTTTTTGTCGGCGAATACACACTTTTCGTATTCATCTGTTTCTTTGCCGAAGGGTGCGACAGAGCACCTGACAAATCTGCCTGACGGCGAAATAGAAATTTATCCCGGAGACTCTTTTGGCGACGGATTTTATATTTGCAAAATGCAAAGGGCGTAAATGCGGAAGTGTGTTGTCAAAACAGGCACTTTCGTGTAAAATAAGCAGATGGATAAAATATATAAGAAAAACTTATTCGGTTTAAGCATAGATGAAATACAAACCATAGCTGATGAAAACGGCTGGCCGTCTTATCGCGGGGCGCAGATATTTCGTTGGGTTTATCAAGGAGTGGCGGATATTGACGAAATGAGCAACCTGCCATTGTCTGCCAGGGAAGCATTAAAAAAACAATATCAAATTTTTCATTTGCAGATAATAAAAAAAATTGAAGAAAAGAAAACGAAAACCACAAAATATTTGCTGCGCACAGAAGACGATTTGTTGATAGAAGCAGTGTTGCTCAGGTATAGACACGGCAACAGCTTGTGTGTTTCTTCGCAGGCGGGATGCAGCATGGCCTGTGTGTTTTGCGCCTCTGCAACAGGAGGGCTTAAACGCAATTTGTCGGCGGCTGAGATGCTCTCTCAGGTCTATGTTGTTGAGCGAGACACGGGGCAAAAGATATCCAATGTGGTGATGATGGGCAGCGGGGAGCCGCTGGATAACTATGAAAATACAATCGGGTTTTTAAACCTGATATCCGATAAAGATACGCGTAATTTATCCAAAAGAAATATTACCCTATCCACCTGTGGCATAGCGGATAAAATTGTTCTTTTGGCCGACAGCAAAACGGGCGTGAATTTGTCTGTTTCTTTGCACAGTCCTTTTCAAGACCAGCGGGAAATGATGATGCCTGTTGCCAAAAATTTTCCTTTGGAAAAATTGATGGAAGCGTGCAGTTATTATGTGCAAAAAACAAAACGGCGCATTACCTTTGAATATGCGCTGATAGCGGGTGTCAATGACACCCTTGGCCATGGGCAAGCACTGGCACAGCTGCTGAGAGGGTTGAATTGTTTGGTGAATTTGATACCGATCAATCAAGCAAGTAACCCGACACTAAAAAGCAGCAACGATGAGGCAATTGCAGCATTTGCGGAAATTTTGACAAAAAAACATATCAATACCACCGTCAGAAGAACGTTGGGGAGCAGTATCAATGCTGCGTGCGGCCAACTTAAATCCGGGTTTTATAAGGAGGTTTAGGACCGAAGTGAATATTGCATACAGAACCGATGTGGGTAAGACAAGAATGGCCAACGAAGATGCCGTCTTAACGCTGGTGAACAGTGATAACAATATTTTTGTTTGTGCGGTAGCCGACGGTATGGGCGGGCACAAGGGAGGGGGAACGGCATCTGCGACAGCACTGAATATTTTGCGCAGACGACTGATTGGACTTGACGGAAAACAAGTGGGGGACTATATACGTTCTTTGGAAGAAATTGTTCACGATATTAACGATGAAATATTGCAGCGGGCAAAATATGACAGAAGCCTGCAGGGAATGGGCAGTACAATTACGGCTTGCATAATACATAAAGACCAGATGATTGTTTTTCATATCGGGGACAGCAGACTTTATGTTTTGCACAACCATGAATTGAGACAAGTTACAAAGGATCATTCCTTGGTTCAACGCCTGGTGGATGAAGGAAGACTGACCCAAGACGAGGCAGCCACGCATCCCAATCGAAACATTTTGCTCAAGGCATTGGGCAGTACCGAGCATTTGACGGCGGATATTTTGGAAGTTTTGCTTCCGCCGGGAGCAAAGATTCTTTTGTGCAGCGACGGGCTGACCACCATGGTCGATGATAAACAAATTAAAGAAATATTGGAAAACAACACCTATGAGGCGGCGACGGATAAGCTGATCACAGCAGCGAACAACGCCGGAGGACTGGATAATATTACGGTCATTATATGTGACGCAGGAGAGACGATGTGAGCAGCAGTAAGTTATTGAATAATCGATATCGCATATTGGCACGAATCGGTGTGGGCGGCATGGCTGTTATCTATAAAGCCCAGGATACTTTGCTGGACCGTTATGTTGCCATAAAAGTGCTTAAAGAAGAGTTTGTGCACAACGAGCAATTTCTTAAGAAATTTAAGCGAGAGGCACAAGCTGCGGCACGCCTGACGCACCCTAATATTGTGAATGTTTTTGACGTGGGTGAAGAAGACGGGCTGCACTATATTGTCATGGAATTGGTAGAAGGCAAAACGCTCAAAGAATACATTGAAGAGCGCGGCTGCCTGACTTGGAAAGAAACCCTTTCCATTGTGCTGCAAACAGCCTCGGCTTTGGATGCGGCGCATAAAAACAACATCATTCACCGCGATATCAAGCCGCAAAACATTTTGATGAGCGAAGAAGGTGTGCCCAAAGTAACGGATTTTGGCATTGCCAAGGCGGTTACCAGCTCCACGGTAACCTCCAGCGGGGACGCCATGGGAAGTGTGCACTATATTTCGCCCGAGCAGGCACGCGGAGGCTTTGTTGATGAGCGAAGTGATTTGTACTCCTTGGGTATTATGATGTATGAGATGCTCACCGGCATTTTGCCCTATGTGGGCGATACGGTGGTGAGCATTGCCATACAGCATATTCAAAGCAATGTTCCGCAAATTGAAAATGTTACACCCAACATTCCTCAAGCGGTTGCCGACGTGGCAAATAAGCTTACGATGAAGCATCCCGAAAAACGCTATCAAAATGCCGCTGAAGTGATGAATGCGGTGATCAGGGCAAAAAACAGCCCTTACGAAAGCTTGGAAGCGGTTGAAGAAAAGGAAAGCAAAAAAGAAAAAGCACTGGCTGCCAAAGCCAATGTGCAGCCTAAAGCGGTGGAAGAAGGCATTATTCTGGCGCAAAACCCGCAACAGGCGCCCAGCGCGGTTGAGGAAGAAAAAGACAAACGCACCTGGCAAGAAAAAATAAAAGCGTTTTTTACACAAAAAAATAAAGCGCCCTTAATTGCAACGGGTCTTATTGTAATATTTATTATAGCCATGGTTGCTTATGGCCTGATTGTCAATAAAAAAGCGGAAGTGCCCAACCTGGCGGGAATGACCATGGAGCAGATGGAGGAGACGCTGGACAAAGCAGGGCTCACCTATACAGTCAAGGAAGAGCAAAGCAGTCTGGAAGTGCCAAAAGGCTCCATCATCAGTCAAAGTCCCCAGGCGGGCGAATTCATCAAAAAATCTTTGCCGGTGGAAGTGGTTGTCAGTCTTGGACCGAAAATGATTCCGATGCCCGAAGTCATTGGGCAATTTGAGGTAAATGCACGAAGTACCCTGGAAAATGCGGGGTTAATTGTCAGTGAGGTCAACAAAGAGTTCAACGAACAATACGATGTCAACATTGTGTTTAATCAAACACCTGCGGCACACACGGAAATAGCCGAAGGCAGCAATGTCATATTGTTTGTAAGCAAAGGCAAAGACACCATTACACTGCCGGGTTTGGTGGGCAAAACCGAAGAAGCCGCGCGAGCTGAACTTACTAAATTGGGTTTGCCGCTGACAAGCGTGAAATATGAAGTGAGTACAGAATACGAAAAAGGATTCGTAATCTCACAAGAGCCCGCAGCAAACAAGCTGGTCGAAAAAACCCAGGGAGTCACCCTTATCATCAGCAAGGGCAAAGTTGCCACAAAGAGTATCACAATTAAATTATCCGAGTTGGTTTCAGGACCGACGCGGTCTGTAAAAGTAAAAGTGGATACGATTGGTCAAGACGGAAATACGACAACACAATATGAAAGTACCCATCAATCCAACGAAATCATCACGGTTTCGTTGAAAGGGGTTGGGGTGGAATATTACAAAATCTACATTGATGGCACAGAGAGCCAATCGGGCATCATCACATTTTAACCGGTGAGGTTTTATGCGAGGTAAAATTATCAAGGGCGTCGGAGGGTTTTATACGGTGTTGACTGAGGACGGCGATTGTGTCGTCAGCGGCATCAAGGGGATTTTTCGAAATCAAAACATCGTCCCCCTGGTGGGAGATGATGTTTTGCTGCAACAAGAAAATGAGGGCAGCTATGTCATTGCCCAAATATTAGAACGAAAAAATACATTACTGCGCCCGGCAGTGGCCAATATTACCCAAGTTGTGATTGTGGCCGCCTGCACGCGACCCAAGCCGAATTTGATGATGTTGGACAAGCTGATTGCCTCTTGTGAACAAAGTGATGTTCAAATTATTTTATGTTTCAATAAAACGGATATAGCCACAGAAGAAGAAATCGAACAATTGTCGGAGATTTATGCCAAAACGCCCTATGAAGTTTTTTTTGTATCCGCAGAAAAGGGACAACTGGGAAAAATAGACGAAAAATTGCAACACCAGACAACGGTGTTGGCGGGCCCTTCGGGGGCGGGAAAAAGCACACTGCTCAATGCATTAAATCCTGAGTTTTTTTTGCGCACGGGAGAGTTGAGCGAAAAAATAGGACGCGGCAAGCACACCACACGGCATGCAGAGCTGCTTTGTCTTGACGAAAAAAGCTATATTGTCGATACACCGGGATTTACCAATGTTGATTTGACGAGTATGGATATTGAAAATGCAGATGAGCTGTTTGCGGAATTTGTGCCTTATTTGGGCAAATGCAAGTTTGCATCCTGTGTGCATGACAGTGAGCCCAAGTGTGCGGTCAAGGACGCTTTGCAAGAGGGAAAAATCAGCAGAAGCAGGTATGAAAATTACCTGGCAATCAAAGAAGAAATAGATCAACATTCGAGGAAAAACAGGCGATGAAAGCAGCGATTTTCGGCAACGGAGCGTATGAAGATGCCAAGTTTTACGCAAATTATCTAAAACAATATCAACCTGACTGTATTCTTTGTGCCGACGGCGGCATCAAAGTGATGTTGGCATTGGGTATTATTCCCGATGTGTTGTTGGGAGATTTTGACTCCATTGCGGCGGAAGATTTGGAGCAAATGAAATATAAAACCAAAGTGGTAACCTATGAAAAGCGAAAAGATTTTACCGATGTGCAACTGTGCATGCAATATGCCATTGAACAAAAGTGCACGGAACTGGTGCTCTTTGGCGTGCTGGGTACAAGGGCGGATCATTCATTGGTCAACATTTATTTGCTGAAATATGCTTTTGACAATGGTGTAGCGGCAAAAATTGTCAACGAATATAATGAAATCTTTGTCATGGAAAAACAAGTCACGCTGGACGGGGTGGAAAAGAAGACCATTTCGGTTCTGCCATACAGCGATGTAATCAGTGGAATCAGTTTTTCGGGGATGGGATATCCGCTGAAGGATGCCGAGATGAAAAAAGAAAACCCTTATGGCGTAAGCAACTATGCCTGTGCGGACAGAGTAGAAATTGAAGTCAAACAAGGCACGGCAATTATTGTGATTACGGAAGATGCCTTTTGAAACCTCATAAAACCAGGAAGATTAAAAGATTATAAGCAACAAAAAAACAGACACAAACAAAGAGCCTGTCTTTTGAAATATGCATCATTGATATTAAAATAAATTAAGCGCGCGTAACTTTATCGGAACGCAGACAACGCGTGCAGACGTGTACCGTTTTAGGCGTGCCGTTTTCTATGACACTGACTTTTCGCAAATTGGGTTTCCAAACACGTCGTGTGTGTCTGTTGGAATGGCTGATGGTGTTGCCGCTGACGGGTTTTTTTTCACATACATAACATTGTTTTGCCATCTTCGTATCTCCTTTGTTGTAGAGTTGATAAGCGACAAACATTATAACATCATTGATTGCGAAAATGCAAATTTTTTTTCAAAAAACTTGTGAATTCTTTATAAAGCAGAGCGGAGTATTGATAAATCATTAAAAATAAAGTAAAATAGGTAAAATAATTCAGGTGAGGAGTTAGGAAATCGCATGGAGCTTGGAAGCAAATACGGAACAGTAAAAATTTCAAAAAATATAGTGGCAAAAACCGCTGCCCTTGCGGCGCTGGATTGCTATGGACTCGTTGGCATGGCAAAGAAAAGTCTGGATTTTGTTGTGCTGCTGAAAAATGAACAGAGTGCAAAGGGTGTCAGGGTCACTGAAACCAAAGAAGGCGTGGTCATTGACCTGCACGTGATATTTGAATTTGGTGTGAGGCTGCAGACGGTTGCGGAAAACGTCATTGAAAGCGTTCGTTATAACGTAGAAAAAACAACAGGCATCAAAGTCAAACAAATCAACGTCTATATTGAAAGTGTCAGGATTTAAAGATTACGCATAAAGGTGGAGTTATGGAAGTTTTAGATGGACAGGGATTAATCAAGGCAATCGATTATGCGGCTGCTTATTTGGAAATGAATAAAGAAGAGGTTAATAAACTCAACGTGTTTCCGGTGCCGGATGGGGACACGGGTACAAATATGTCGCTGACCATTCATTCAGCGGCAAGAAGTGCACGCTCTGTGGACGAGCGCACGGTTAGCGCGGTGGCAAAGTCAATTTCTTCGGGCGCTTTAATGGGTGCCAGGGGAAACTCGGGGGTCATTTTGTCTCAGCTGCTAAGAGGGTTTTATGAAGGCTGCAAGGAAAGAAAAACCTTGAGTGTGTCGCAGTTGGCGGTTTGCATGAAATCTTCGGCGGACATGGCCTATAAGGCGGTTATTAAACCCACGGAAGGAACCATACTAACCGTTGCCAGAGAAATGGCGACATTCGCTACTTCGAATTTTGAAAAGTATCAGCAAGTAGACGCTTTTTTAGAAAAAATTGTACAAGCAGGGGAAGAAGCCCTGGAAAGAACGCCTGAGATGTTGCCCGTGCTCAAAGAAGCCGGTGTGGTGGATGCAGGCGGCAAAGGACTGATTTATATCTATAAAGGATTTTTGGCTGCACTGAGGGGAGAAGTCCTAGAACAAAAAGATATTCAAGGTGCGGAAAAAGACGTGAAAAAGGCGTTAAAATCCGCAGATGCGGCAGATATAAGATTTTTGTATTGCACGGAAGCCATGATTCAAGGAGATGCCGGCAAGGCGCCTACACTGCGTACAAAACTGCTGCCCATGGGAGACAGCATGGTTGTCGTGGGGGATGAAGACATTATCAAAGTGCACATTCATACCAATGAGCCGGGAAAAGTGCTCAGTCAGTGCTTGACCTATGGCGAACTGCTGGATATTAAAATAGAAAATATGAAACTTCAGCACGAAAACACAATGGTGCACGAAGAATCCTATAAAAAGCAAAAGCCCGAGAAAAGATCGAAATACGCTTTTGTTGCAGTGGCAGCCGGAGAGGGAATCGAGCAAATTTTCCGCGATATCGGCGTGCAAAATATCATCAAAGGCGGTCAGACGATGAATCCGAGTACGCAGGATTTTTTGGACGAGATTGAATCGATTAATGCCGATGTCATTTATTTGTTGCCAAACAACAAAAATATTATTTTAGCGGCAAACCAGGCGAAGGAAGTTTCCGCCGAACACATTGAAGTGATTCCGACAAAAACAATCCCGCAAGGTATTTCGGCGGTGTTGGCTTTTTCGGAAGAATCAGACGTAAAAGAAAATATGGACACGTTTGCCCATGCGATTGAAAAAGTAAAAACGGGCCAAGTCACTTTTTCGGTAAGGGATACGACCATCGACAAAAAAACCATCAAAAAAGGCAATATCATTGGCATCAACGACCGCCAAGGCATCATAGCCGTATCCAATTCTACGGAAAAAGCGGCACTTGAACTGCTGGCGGGGATGGTGGACGAAGAAACGGAATTGATCTATGTTTATTACGGTGAAGACACCTCGCAAAAAGAGGCGCAAAAGCTACATAAGAAGTTAGAAAAAATTTACAGCGATCAGGATGTGGTTTTACAATATGGCGGACAGCGATTGTATTATTACATCATATCGGTTGAATAAAAGAGATGCTGTTTGAAGTTAAAACCACTGCACAGCTAGACCAAATTAAAGGAGTCGCTCAAAAAAGAAAAGATGCCCTGCAGCAGTCGGGCATTTTTTGTCTGTATGACCTTTTTTCCAGCTTGCCAAAATCCTATGAGGACAGAAGCCATATCAGCGACATCAATCTTTTGGCCACCGAGACAAAGGCGGGAATCATCATAGAGGTAATCTCTTGTGCCGAGGTGCACTACATCAAAAGAAAAAAGAGCACGGTAAAGGTAAAAGTAACCAGCAGCGGCATCAAGGGCACGGTGATGATTTTTAATGCGCCGTATCAGGCGAAAAAGTTTGAAGTCGGCAAACAATATTTTGTTTACGGCAGAATTCAGCGCACGTTATCGGATTTTGTTGTGTATAATCCCATTGTCTGCGACATAGATGATCTGGCAAAAAACCTTCAGATTTACCCTGCTTACAAATTAAGTGCAGCCTCCACTGCCCTGACGCAAAGCGTAATGCACGCTATTATTAAAAATGCCTGGAATCAATTCGGTGATGGTGTGGCAGACTTGTGGCCCCAAGAGCTTCGGCGCAAATTTGATGTGCAAGACATTGCCGCTGCGCTCAAAGCAATCCATACGCCGCAAAATTTGGAGGCAGCGCAGAGCGCGAGAGAGCGCTTTGCCTTTGACGAGATTTTTGCGACGTTGCTGCTGTTTTATGAAAACAAAGCTGAAATGAGCAGCAGGCAAAACCGATACATCATTGAGGCAAAAATAGATGATGACTTTGCACAGTCCCTGCCTTTTAGGCTGACTGAGGCACAACAGCAGGCGATTGCCGATATCAAAAATGATATCGGGCGAAGGGATAAGGTCATGAATCGACTGTTGCAAGGGGATGTGGGAAGCGGCAAGACGGTTGTGGCATTTTATGCCTTGCTTGCAGCGGCGGCACAGGGCTTTCAGGCGGCGATGATGGCTCCCACGGAGTTGTTGGCAAAGCAGCATTATCAAAAAATCAAGCCCCTTGCCGAAGTGTGGGGCATTGAAGTGGTGTTGTTGACGGCTTCCACGGAAAAAAGAGAAAGAGAAATCATTAAAAATACATTACTCAAACAAGGAAAGGTCATTGCAATCGGCACCCATGCATTGTTTTCGGAAGATATTCGCTATGAAAACCTGGCGCTTATTGTAACAGACGAGCAGCACAAATTTGGGGTGCTTCAGCGAACGGCGCTTGCAAGAAAGGGACTGTCTGTGCATGTTTTGTTGATGAGTGCAACGCCGATTCCGCGCACATTGGCCTTGGTGATGTATGCCAGTTTGGATATCAGCGTTATAGACAGCACGCCGCCCGGCAGAAAACCGATTCGTTCTTTTGCCGCCAACTCCGCGCACCGCAAGCGGATCTATCGCTTTATTGAGTCCAAGGTACAAGCCGGTGAGCAATGCTATATTGTTTGTGCGGGCATTGAAAGGGACGAAGAAAACGACATTTTTTCATTGGAAGAGCAATATGAAGAAATAAAAAATGAATTAAAGAAAATATCTGTTGCCATGATTCACGGCAAAATGAATACAGAACAAAAAAACAGCATTGCACAGGATTTTTTTGATAAGAAAATCAGCGTGCTGGTGGCCACAACCATTGTGGAAATCGGCCTAGATGCGCAAGATGCCACGCTGATAGTTATCAATAATGCAGAGCGTTTCGGGTTGAGTCAGTTGCATCAAATGCGCGGCAGAGTCGGCAGAAACGACAAAAATGCGGAGTGCATCTTTGTTACGGATTCAACAGGGGACTTAACCGCAAGACGCATGGAAATTATCACGCAATCAACCAACGGATTTGACATTGCGCAAAAGGATCTGGAGCTGCGCGGACCGGGAGAAATGACGGGGCAGCGCCAGCACGGCATTTTTCGTTTTCGCTATGCGAATATTTTGAGCATGCCGCATTTGGTTTTTCGCGCAAAAGAAGCGGTGGACTATGTGTGCGGCGAAAAGAAATATAAAACCTTTATTGAAAAAACATTACGGAGATTGCAAAATATGATGATGCAAGAAGAAACGGACGGCTAAGCGGGTATGCAAATCATCGGCGGAAAATATAAAGGCAGAAAACTTATTTTTCTTGACGGAAAACAAATCAGACCAACGAGTTCCAAGGTGCGTGGCGCAGTGTTTAACATGATGGCGCCCTATATCGACGGTGCGCTGTTTTTAGACGGTTTTGCAGGCAGCGGTGCAATGGGTATTGAGGCATTGAGCAGAGGTGCCCAAAGCAGTTTCTTTGTGGATAGCGAAGCGAGAAGCATTGAAATATTGGGAAAAAATCTTAAAAAATTATCGGTTAAAACACAGGGCTTTGTGTTCAGGGAGAACTTTTTTAATTTTATAAAGAAAACGGAACTAAAATTTGATATAATATTTACCGATCCGCCTTATGCAATGCAAGGATTTGATAAACTGGCTTTGCTTGTTGCCGATGCAGACGTGTTGCAGCGCGGCGGGTTTTTGATTATAGAGCACGATTGTCTTGTTGTGCCGCAGTCTGATAGCAGACTGGAACTGATAAAACAAAAAAAATATGCCGATACGGTTATCAGCGTGTTTGAAAGGACATAAACAATGCACATAGCAGTCTATCCCGGAAGTTTTGACCCCATTACCAACGGGCATCTTGATATTATTCGACGGGCGGCAGGATTGGTTGACAAACTGTATATTGCAGTGCTTGTTAACAAACAAAAAAAATGTATGTTTACCCCGCAAGAGCGCGTTGGCTTTATTGAGCAGGCAGTAGAAGGAATTATCAATGTGGAAGTGGTTTCCTATGATGGATTGCTCGTTGAATTTTGCAAAAAAGTAAATGCAAAAGCAATCATCAAAGGTCTAAGAGTGATTACGGACTATGAATCCGAAGCCCAAATGGCACTGATCAATAAAAAGATTGAGCCTGACATTGAAACGGTGTTGTTGGTGGCGACAGAAAATTATTCTTTTATCAGCTCAAGCATCATTAAAGAGCTGGCATCCTATGGCAGCGATATCTCGGAAATGGTGCCGACGCACGTGCAAGAGGCGATTGTCAAAAAATGGAGGGAAGAATCATGAGAGTAGTTGAGTTGTTGGATGAATTGGAAGAAATCATACGAAGAAGCAATACGGTTCCGTTGACAAATAAAAAAATTATGCTGAACCCGGAAGATGTGTTGGATTTGATAGATGAAATACGTCAGCGTCTTCCCGAAGAAGTTTTGGAAGGCAGAAGAGTTCGACAAGAAGAAAGCAGAATCATCGGTGCGGCGCAGTCCAAGGCCAAAACCCTCATTGAAGGAGCCGTCAGAAAGCAAAAGGAACTCATTGACAGCGACGAGGTGGCCAGAAATGCTTATATGCAGGCGCAGCAGACCATTAAAGACAGTGAAGATTTGGCAAAAAAAATCGTTGCACAGGCCGAGTTAAATGCCAAAGAAGTTATTGGCGGCAGCGCGGAGTATGCCGAAGGCATGCTGAAAAATGTGCAGGATGAATTGAAAAAAATGAATGAAGTGCTGGAAGAAAACAGAAGCCAACTAAAGAGCATCAAGCGCAAAAATTCATAAAAAATTAAAAAAAAGGGCAAAATGCCCTTTTTTTATTGCAGATAAATCGGCGGAATTTTATAATCGATACCCTTTTGACCGCCGATACCCAGTTGATAGACATTGGATGCAAGCAAGTCAAAATCCAAGAAAAATTTTTCAGACGCTTCAATTTTTTGGTAGGCATCTTTGATATTGGAGAGGACATGATCGGTTTTGCCGCGGATGTTTAAATAATTTTTTCCCTTCTCGCTAAAACCCAGCAGGCGCAGATAGGAGGGTGCATTATTATAAAGGGTGAGATGGGGATACTGATAATTGACCAAAATATGACACAAACTGCGGCGAATGCGGCTCTTGGTATGGTGCTTATCGGATACAATATCGATATAAGTGGTGATATCAGGAAAAAAATCCAGATTTTTTTTCATTTTATTGGCCAAATCCAAAGAGATATCGGGAAAAGTACAAAGGCTTTGAGGGGTATGGATCAATAAATTTTGATAGAGGATATTTGTATAATTTTCCAGCGTGTTATAGTTTAGTGTTGTCAATTGCGAGGCAACAAAATTCGGCACACAAGCAGCGGCGACAGGTGATTTTTGCTGAATGAGATGACGAATATGGGATGCGGAACTGTAATTATTTTCAATGGCTGCCTCGTCGTGCGAAACATCGGTTCTTTTTACGACATAAGGAGTAATGGGGTATTGGTGGAGTAAAATTTGCTTGATGTATTCGATGGCCAAAATGTTGTTGGAGCCGTTTAGCAACGCTGCTGCCGCTTCGCTGTGTTCGGCCAAAGCCAATTGGCGCGATTTGGCGAAGGAGCGACCCGAGGCAAGGTGAGATTTAATGGAAGCAGAAAAAGCATGATCTTGCCTGCAGAGCACCTGCGCTGCTTGGTGCAAAAGAGCCATATCGTCGCACTCTGCGCCAAAGGAGAGTGCACTGCATCCGATGTTGTGAAGCAGACGCACGGCACCAAAGGCAAAAATTTCGGCAGTCTGGCAACTAAAAGCGAAGGGCAGCATGAGCACAATATCCGCGCCGCCGTCAAGTGCCATGCGTGTACGCGCGTATTTGTCATAAAAGGAAGGCGTGCCGCGCTGCACAAAATCACCGCTGAGCACGCAGACAACAACGTCAGCGCCGGTGAGCGCTTTGCTTTTGGCAAGGTGATAATAATGACCGTTGTGAAAAGGGTCGTACTCCGCGACAATACCTACTGCTTTCATATCAGATAAGCTCCTTTGTGAATCTGCTCTCTATTATAACGCAAAACAACAATTTTTTTGTTCCGGATAGATAATATTTTAACAAAACGACCTTGAAAATACGTGTCTTTTACTTTATAATAATGAAAGTTTAACGTGCGAAAAAAAATTTGGAGGTAATGGAATTGAAAATTTTAGTCATTAACTGCGGAAGTTCTTCACTAAAGTATCAGTTGTTTGACATGAACGACAAATCGGTTTTGGCAAAGGGGCTTGCGGAGCGTATCGGCATTGAAGGGTCTGTTCTTACACATAAGCCGACTGGCAAAGACAATGCAGTCTTTGAACAGCCGATGAAAGACCACAAAGAGGCACTGCGTATTTTGATGGACGCGCTGGTGGATCCCACTTGCGGTGTTATTACAGACATGAGCGAAATCAGTGCTGTTGGGCACCGCGTCGTGCATGCGGGTGAAAAATTTGCATCTTCTGTATTTTTAACAGACGAAGTGATTGCGGCGTTGGAAGAATGCATACCGCTGGCACCGTTGCACAATCCGCCGAACCTGATGGGTATCGAAGCTTGCAAAGCTATTTTGCCGGATGTGCCGATGGTAGGCGTTTTTGATACGGCATTTCATCAGACAATGCCCAACTATGCCTATATTTATCCGTTACCTTATGAATATTACGAAAAATACGGCGTGCGAAAATACGGTTTTCACGGAACAAGCCACCGCTATGTAGCACAAAGAGCCGCAGACATGCTTGAAAAAGACATTAAAGATGTGAAAATTATTACTTGCCATTTGGGCAATGGCAGCTCAATTGCCGCGGTTGACGGCGGGCAAAGTGTGGAAACCTCCATGGGCTTTACACCGTTGGACGGCCTTGCCATGGGCACGAGATGCGGAACCATTGACCCTGCCATCGTAACTTTTTTGATGGACAAAGAAGGTTTTTCGATCAAAGAAATGGATGGTGTGTTGAATAAAAAATCGGGCGTGCTGGGTGTCAGCGGTGTGAGCAGTGATTTTCGCGATATAGAAACCGCGGCGGAAGAAGGCAATGAACGTGCAGAGTTGGCACTGAAGATATTTACCTACAGAGTGCGCTACACCATTGGGCAATATGCTGCGGCAATGGGC
>CALFLU010000071.1 GCA_937880125.1 uncultured Eubacteriaceae bacterium | reverse complement strand
GTTTGTGAGGTAATGGACGTATCCAACGTATAGGCACCGCCCTTTAGCATCCCCGACAAGCGCAACGGCAGTTTGCCGTAATTGTTTTCATATATAACCTCATCACGAGACATAATTTCATACATATCGTCCAAGGGACGCTCTATAAGTCTGCCCTGTGCCGTAAAAACAAATTCCTCATTTGTCGTTAAAACCAGCGGAAGCAAAAATCGCAGCGTTGCCGCACTTTGCCTGCAGTCGATTAGGTTATTGTCAATATTCATCGGACTGCTTCCCGTTATTTTTAACGTAAACAAGTCGGGTTTTTTGTCGACAATATAATCTGTTTGCGCACCCAACTGCTCAGCAGCCCGCAAAGTTGCCATCACATCGTCACACAATGTCACATCATGAATCGTGGAGGTGCCTTCTGCAAGCAAAGCACCTATAATTGCACGGTGTGCATAGCTCTTTGACGAAGGAACATCGATAGCGCCTTTGAGTTTTCTCGGTTTTATCTCTACTACTTTCATAATCAACCTCTGCAATATAATGCTGTCAGCTCGTCTAATGCGGCAAAAGGCACCTGTATTATATGTGCCTGCCCAATTTCGGATATAATCACTTCTCGAAGCACGTTGCCTTGTGTTTTTTTGTCATTTTTAAGTATATGCACAATTTTTTCTGCCTCTGTGGAAGGCATTTGCCAGGGTAAATCAAATTTTTGCAGCAGCGCTTTAATCTCCGCTGCACTGCCTGTTTTGCTCAGCTTTTTTTCTTCGCTGATTTTTGTCGTCACATACATGCCAATGGCCACGGCTTGCCCGTGTGAGTAGGCCTCGTAGCCCCAAATCAACTCAATGGCATGGGCAAGACTGTGTCCGAAATTGAGCACCCTGCGCCCGCCAAAGTCGCATTCGTCCGCAGAAACAATCTTTGCCTTATGCCTTGCACAGCGCTCAATGATCCAAGCCATGTTTTTTTCTATTTGTACAAGGGGTGTTTGTTTGAGATAGGTAAACAGTTCCTTATCCATACTCGCCGCATATTTGATGATTTCGGCAAACCCTTGCGCATAGTGCGTTTTGTCAAGACTTAAAAGAAACAGCGGATCCATAAGCACGGCGTCGGGCTGATAAAAAGTGCCGATGCGGTTTTTGCCCTGCCGGGTATTTACCGCCGTTTTTCCGCCGATGCTGCTGTCAACTTGGGCTAAAAGCGTCGTGGGCACATGCACCAGGGTCATACCTCGTTTATAGATGGAAGCACAAAAGCCCGCACTATCCCCCACCGTTCCGCCTCCTAAGGCAAGGATGGCATCTTGTCGCTCATAGCTGTTTTCGTCCAAAAATGCAACGACTTCTTCAACGACCTTCAGCGTTTTTGCCTCTTCGCCTTGAGGAAGAATAAAGCTTTTAACCGTGTTTGTGTATTGCCGCAGCTGCGTCATCACGCTGTCTAAATATAAGTCGGCTACTTTTTTGTCTGTCAAAATCAGCA
Organism: uncultured Eubacteriaceae bacterium; assembly: GCA_937880125.1. Classification (GTDB taxonomy): domain Bacteria; phylum Bacillota; class Clostridia; order Eubacteriales; family UBA1433; genus UBA1433. The sequence goes on along the minus strand of CALFLU010000071.1, from coordinate 12,675 downwards.
GCTTTTGTTTTGAAGAAAAAATGTCTTTGAGCAGTTTTTCCTCTTGCAACACAGCTTGGCCGATATAAATATTATAGGCATGCTGTCGTTTGGTTTTTACTTCTATTTCAATCATTTTGTTTAACAAAACACAATTTCGTTAAGATTTCAGATTTTCGGGATTTAAGCCTTTTAGTTCGTCTAAGACAAAAATACCGTTATCGCGCACCAACACATCGTCAAAATAAATTTGCCCTCCGCCATACTCAGGCCGCTGGATGCACACCAAATCCCAGTGAATGGCCGATCGATTGCCGTTGTCGGCTTCGTTGACATAGGCCAATCCCGGGGTGAAGTGAAACGACCCTGCGATTTTTTCATCAAACAGCGTATCCAGCATCGGTGTTAAAATGTAGGGATTGACGCCGATGGCAAATTCGCCTATGTAACGCGCGCCCTCGTCCGTGTCCAAAATATGGTTGATTCTGTCGTTGTCGTTGCTGGTGGCTTCAATGATTTTTCCGTCTTTAAATTTCAACGACACGTTGTCAAAGACAAATCCCTGATAGTCCGAAGGCGTGTTGTAGGTCAAAACGCCGTTTACGCTGTCGCGCACAGGCGCCGTATAAATTTCGCCGTCGGGAATGTTCATCTTCCCCGCACATTTCACCGTGGGAATATCTTTGATGGAAAAAACAAGATCGGTTCCCTCTCCCACAATGCGCACTTTGTCCGTGCGATTCATCAGTGCAACAAGCGGATCCATGGCTTTATCCATAACGGAATAATCCAAATTGCAAACATCAAAATAAAAATCTTCAAAGGCTTCCAGGCTCATATTGGCCTTTTGCGCCATAGAGTTGTTGGCATAGCGCAGCACAACCCATTTGGTTTTGTTTAATCGCTGATCAAAGGCAGGTTTCATGATTTTCATATAGGTGCTCATCGTCTCTCGCGGCACATCCGCAAGCTCTGCGGTATTATCCCCTGCCCGCACGCCGATGTAAGCATCCATTTGCTGCATTTTGTGCAGAGCAATGTCGTTAAGCGTTGCCATCTGCCCCTCTTTTGCCCCCATCAAAATGGCCCGTGTCAGCCTGGAATGACCTATTTCTATAAAGGGATTGCCGGCTGCGGCGTATACTTCTTTTATGAGTGCCGATGCCAGCGCAGTCACACTGTCGCCCTCAATGCTGATGAGGCAATTTTCTCCCTCTTTAATTTCGCACGAAAAATTGACCAGCCCTTTTGCGAGCTTTTGAATTCTGCTATCCATATTCTCTCCCCCGTCGTGAAAATAATTGCATTTATTATATCATCTTATTGCCCAAACCAACAACCGAAATTCACAATTCCTTTGACAACCTCAAAAACTCCATTCATAATTGTAGCTATAAAACGAAAGGAGACTTGTTATGGCAAAAAAAATGACCATTCCTGATTTTAAACTCTATAAACAGGAAAACAAGCGCTACACAATGATTACCGTCTACGATTACACAACCGCAAAATTGGTGGACGAAAGCAAAATCGAATCCATCTTGGTCGGAGACTCCATCGGTAATATTGTCTACGGCCTCGACAGCACGGCGCCCGTGACACTGGATATGATGATCTTGTCTATTCAGGCCGTGGTTCGCGGCGCACCCAACACTTTTATCGTCGGTGATATGCCCTTTGGCAGCTACAACGAAAGCTGCGAGCAAGCCATTCGCTCAGCCAATCGCCTTATTAAAGAGGGTGGGTGTGATTGTGTCAAGCTCGAAGGCGGCATCGAAATGGTTGATAAAATCAGCGCAATCGTACAATCGGGTACCCCCGTCATGGGCCACATCGGCCTCACGCCGCAAACAGCCGCTGCAGCAGGGGGCATGAAAGTGCAGGGTCGCACCTATGAAGCAGCTCAAAAACTCATCGAAGATATTGTTGCCATTGAAAAAGCGGGGGCTTTTTCCTGCTTGGTTGAGTGCGTGCCCGTCAGTGTCGGAAAGGCCATGAACGAGGCGGTTTCCATTCCTCTCTTCAGCGGCGGCGCAGGCCCTGAAGGCAGCGGATTCGGACAAAATTTTTATGATATGTTCGGCTTTTTCGGACGTGCGCCGAAGTTTGTTAAACATTACGCCGAGTTGCGCGAAACCTTTATCGAGGGGCTTAACGCTTTTCGCGATGATGTCAACAACAAAGTCTATCCCGCGCCCGAGCAATGCTACAATATGAAAGTGGAAGGCTTCGAATAAGAGGTGTTGATATGAAAATCGCAATACTGGGTGCAGGCGCCATGGGCAGTTTATATGGCGGACCGCTCTCGCTGAACAATGAGGTCTATCTCATCGACACCTGGAATGAACACGTCAATGAAATCAATGAAAACGGACTGATCATTCAAACGACAAACGAAGAAAAAATCTTTCATCCCAAGGCCGTGACAAGTGCTGAGGATGTGGGCGTTGCCGACTTGGTTATTATCTTTGTCAAGTCTGTGCACACCGCTGCGGCCTTGGCAGGCAGCCAAGCATTGTTTGGCGAAGACACCATTGCCTTAACACTGCAAAACGGATACGGAAACGATGAAGACATTTTGCCCTATGTTCGAGAAGAAAATCTGTTGATCGGCACCACGGCTTCAGGTGCCACGGTTTTGCAGGCAGGTAAAGTGTTTCAGGCGGGTATCGGCCCTACAAACATCGGCACGCGAGGCAACCTCAATACGAAAAACATCGACAAAATCGTTCAATTAATGAACGAAAGCGGCATCGAGTGTTATGCATCGGATAATATTATGCTTGCCATTTGGACCAAACTCATGGTCAACGTGGGCATCAATGCCGTCACAGCACTGCTTGATGTGCGCAACGGATTTTTGGCCGAATGCACACCTGCCTATGAAATCGCCGAAGAACTCGTCAAAGAAGGCACCTGTGTGGCAAAAGCCGAGGGCTATGAACTGGATGCGGCGGCCATTGCCGAAAAATATTATATTCACGGTGCCAAAGTAGTGGGCAACAATCGCTCCTCCATGCTGCAAGATGTCGACAAAAAACGCAAAACGGAAATTGAAAAAATCAACGGCGCCGTGGTGCGTATCGGTAAAAAACACAACATTGCCACTCCTTATAACGAACTGATCGTAAAGTTAATTAGCGCCAAAGAAGAAAGTTACTCTTTTCAATAAAAAAAGCCCCGCATTTGCGGGGCATTTTTATTGTTATTGTTGTACAAAAACCACTTCGTCTTCTTTGACATCCACAACAATTTTTTCTTCCTTGTTGACTTTGTTTTCTAATATCGCTTCACTGAGTCTGTCTTCGATATAGTTTTGTATGGTTCGGCGAAGCGGCCTGGCGCCATATTCCAAATTCGTTCCTTTGGAGGCGATCAGTTTTTTCACTTCATCGTTGAAAACAACGTCTATTTCCACTTCTTTTAATCTGCGGCTCAACTGCGAAAGCAAAATGTCGATAATGCTCTCGATATCTTTTTCGCCGAGTTTGTGGAAGACAATAATGTCATCCAGTCGGTTCAAAAACTCCGGACGCATCTCTTTGCGCAACTGTTCCATGACGTGTTCTTTCATTTTGTTATACTCGCTGGCCGATTCGTCGGCAGCCATGCCAAAGCCGAGCACGGAGGACTTTTGAATGGTGTGCGCGCCGATATTAGAGGTCATGATAATGATGGTATTGCGAAAATCAACCGTTTTTCCCTTTCCGTCGGTGAGTCTGCCGTCTTCCATAATTTGCAGCAGAACATTAAGCACATCGGGATGGGCTTTTTCAATTTCATCCATCAAAATAACACTGTAAGGTTTTCTTCTCACCTGTTCGGTCAACTGCCCGCCTTCATCATACCCCACATATCCCGGCGGTGAGCCAATCAGTCTGCTTACCGCATGTTTTTCCATATATTCACTCATGTCCACACGAATCATCATGCTTTCGTCGCCAAACATCACCTCTGCAAGCGCTTTGGAAAGCTCCGTTTTCCCAACGCCCGTGGGTCCCAGGAAAATAAAGGAACCGATGGGTCTTTTGGGGTCTTTGAGCCCTACTCTGCTCCTGCGTATCGCACGTGCCAGTGCACCAACCGCCTCTTCTTGCCCCACCACACGCTCATGCAAGATTTTTTCCATATTGACGAGCCGCTCGTTTTCTTCTTTTGCAATTTTTTCCACGGGCACTTTGGTCCAGTCCGCAACCACTTTTTCAATATCCGCAGCCTGCACACTTGCCGACGTGCTGGTCGTGTTATCCTCCGACCATCTTTTTTTCAAATTTTCCACTTCCGTGCGCAAATTTTTCAATTCATCGCGCACACTGGCGGCCTTTTCATAGTTTTGAAGGGCAATGGCCTCTTCTTTTTCTTTTTGCAGCTTTTCAACATCCTTTTCATAGGTGCTGATTTGCGAGGGCGGTGTCAGCAGCCCCATTCTGATTTTGGATGCCGCTTCATCAATCAAATCCACTGCCTTGTCAGGTAAAAACCTGCCTGTAATGTAGCGCACCGACAGCTTTACGGCAGATTCGATGGCCTCATCCGTTATTTTTAAGCGATGATGGGCTTCATATTTGTCTCTGAGACCCATCAAAATTTGCACCGCTTCCTCCGGTGTGGGCTCTTCCACATCCACAGGTTGAAATCTGCGTTCAAAAGCGGCATCTTTTTCGATGTGTTTTCTGTATTCGTCTATTGTCGTCGCCCCGATCACCTTGATTTCTCCTCGTGCCAGCGCAGGTTTTAATATGTTGGCTGCATCCACCGCGCCCTCTGCCGCACCGGCTCCGATCACGGTATGAATTTCGTCAATGAACAAAATCGCATTTCCGTTTTCCTTAATTTCATCAATGAGCGATTTTAGCCGTTCTTCAAACTCACCTCTGTATTTTGCCCCTGCTATCATCAGCGACAAATCCAGCGAAATCAGCTGTTTGTCACGCAGTGTCTCAGGCACATCACCTTCACTCATCTTTTGCGCCAGCCCCTCGGCAATGGCTGTTTTGCCCACACCGGGCTCGCCAATCAAGCACGGGTTGTTCTTTGTTCGTCGTGACAAAATTTGAATCACGCGATCTATTTCTCTGCTTCTGCCCACCACGGGATCCAGTTTTCCCTGTTTGGCAAGCTGCGTCATATCGATGGTATATTTTTCAATCATTTCATCCGCCGACTCCGAAGCACTGTGTTGCGACGGTTGTTTTTTGTAGCCGGAAGAAGAAATTCTCTCCACGACTTTTTCTTTTACCGTTTCAAAATTAACCCCAGCATTCAAAAGAATATTGGCCGCCACACCGTTGCCCTCTTTGAGCAACCCCAAGAGCAAATGCTCGCTGCCCACATAGCCCTGATTGAGCTCGTTTGCCATGACAATGCTGTCTTCCAACACTTTTTTCATGCGCGGTGTATAGCCCAACACGGGGCCTTCTTCTTCACCGTTGCCCACCATGCTCAAAATCGCCACGCGAATATATTCTTCATCAATGTTCATCTGTGACAACAACTCGGCGGCAACCGTGTCCTTTTGCATTGCAAGACCAATCAGCAAATGTTCGGTACCTATATAATTGTGCCTAAACTTCATGGCCTCTTCTTTTGCATTTAACAGCGCTTGCTGCGCCTTTTGTGTAAATTTACCGTATATTGACATTCTCTCACCTCTGCTTTTCGTTTTCTGCGCTGCGCAGTGCCTGTCTGATATAATCTGCCCGCTGAATATTGACAATATTTTCCTCGTTGGGAATGCCCTTGGCATAGCGCAGCAATGACGGGTAGATGTTTCCGATGACTTCATCTATTTTTTCTATATTTGCCTCCGGCAATAAATCCATATCAATGCCCAATTTGGCAATGGACAGCAGCTGCATAGCTTCTTTTGCCTCTATTTTTTGCGCATACAGCAGTGTTCCGTAAGCGCGCATAATTTTGTCTTGAATTGTAGTATCACCCTTTTCAATCAGTTCCTCGCGCATTTCTCTTTCGCGTTTGATAATGCCGCGCGTAACCGATTTTACGCTGAGCAAAATCTCTTCTTCTTTCACACCCAGCGATTTTTGATTGGATATTTGATACAAGTCTCCCATGTTCTCCGTGCCTTCTCCGTAAATGCCTCTGATTGTCAGCCCGCAGCGCGAAACCGTGTATAACATTTTTTCAATGTTGTTTGTCAGCGTCAGCGCAGGCAAATGCAGCATCACCGACATGCGCGCCCCCGTGCCCAAATTTGTCGGGCAGGCAGTCAAATAGCCCAATTCGTCATCAAAGGCATATTCTACTCTGCTCTCGATTAAATCATCTATCTTGTTCGCCGTCTCAAAGGCTTCTTCCAAAGCCAGTCCGGGAAGAATACACTGAATGCGAATATGATCCTCTTCATTGACCAAAATGCTGATTTGTTCGTTTTGATTCAGCATAACGGCAGCGCCATGGCTGCGCAGCGCCAAGTTGGGGCTGATTAAGTGCGTGGCCATGAGCCGTTCTTTTTCGTTGTCGCCAATGGCGTTCATATCTATAAATTTAAATTCTTCTGCAATGTAGCTGTTTGACTCAAAAATCGCACCGCTCACATCTTGACACACTTTTTTTAACACTTCTTCCGAAGCCCTGTGAGGAAACGGCCTGCTTTTTAAGTTTCTTGCCAGTCGCACCCGTGTGCTGACAGCGATATCCGCAAGGCGTTTTTCTGTTTTTATATTCACTCTCTTCTCACCTCTATTGCTTGTAAGATTTAATTAAATCTCTGTATTCCGCCGCCTTTTCATAATTTTCGTTTTGAACGGCTTCTTCCAGTTTTTCCTTTAAAATCACAATTTCTTGTCTGGAGCGCATCTCTTCTTTTCGGCTGCTGATGCTTTTGCCCATGTGTTGCGTTTTGCCGTGGATTTTTTTGACCACCGGCGAAAACAACGATGCAAATTCTTCATAACAGCCGTCACAGCCTGCTTTGCCCGAGCTGCTCAGCTCGCCATAGGTCAAACCGCAATGGCTGCATCTGGCGGTGTTGTCCGCCTTGACCAAAACCGTGTCGTCTTCATTGGCGATATGAAACAGCGCAGTGATCAGGTTTTCAAACATATAACTGTTGATAACACTTTCTTTTGCGCAATCCTCGCACAAATTCAATTCACTTTTTTTGCCGTTTTTTATGATCGTCAGCTGCATCAGCGCCGGTTTTTTCTTACACTTTACACAAATCATTTTTCATCCCTCTCTTTTCTTTACTATTCTTCGTATGTATCACAAATGATACGATAAACGGTGCCGCGATTCAACTCCAGCACTTCCGCTATTTTTCGTATCGACAAGCTTGTGTTTTTTTTCAATTTCCATACTATCTGATTTCTGATTTCATAGTAGTTTCTGTCTTTCAAATCTTCACAGGCAATGCCCATGGAAGATAAATATCTTTCCATGAGATATTCGGCATATTGCCTTTCTTGCTCAGGCTTGTTTAAATCCAAAACCATCACTTGAGCCTGCTGTCTGAGAAGCTGCAAAAACCGCTCATAGCTCAAATTGCCCGTCTTCATGCACTCGCCGATGATCTCGCAATATTCTCTGTAGACATCCATGGGGCGTATGTGCAAAGAAGAGATGCAAGGCTCTCCGACAATTTTTGCCGGATGCTTCAACAAATATTTCATCGTCTCGAGCAATTGTTCGTTATCTTCAACGGTCTCGCTCAAATACCTGCCATAAAACACATGTCCGTATCGTGTATGCTTGCGGTTATAGTAAGCCGCATAACTCACCGTGAGCCGTTTCATAATTTCTGCTATACTGAGCGCGCCTTCTTGCAGCAAAAAATGCGCATGGTCGTTTAAAATACAATAGGCGAACACTTCATAATTGTCATCTTCCGACTTTTGATATAAAATATCTACAATTCGCTGTTTATCTTCCATGGTTTTAAAGATTGCTTCTTCGTTATTGCTTTGAACAATGGTATGATAGATAAGCGAATCCGAGTAAGTTCTTGCCTTTCTTGCCATGCTATTCATTTCCTTTCTATTAGGAATTATAACAGATGATGGGATTTATGACAATAGGGACAGTTAATTTTGTCAAAAAAATATTTGTTTTCACAAACAAATACCCTTTTTCGTCAAATAAGGAGCGATATGAATAAAACCGTATTGATTACCGGCGCATCCCGCGGCATCGGCCGCGCCGCCGCCATTGCCTTTGCAAAAGAAAATTACCGTGTCGTCATCAATTATTTTCGCAGTGTTGACTCTGCCCAAGAGCTGCTGTGCGCACTCAAAGCAGAGGGGCACCGTGTTATGGCGGTGCAAGCGGATATATCCAAAAAAGAAGACGTATTGCGCATGATAAAAGAAATTAAAGATGTTTTCGGTTCCGTCGATATCCTCGTCAACAATGCGGGCATCTCGCAGCAAAAGCTGTTCACGGATACAACCGAAGAAGATTGGGACAGCTTGTTTGACCACAACGTAAAAGGTTGCTATTATTGTTCGCAAGCTGTTTTAGGAGATATGATTGCCAACCAAAGGGGCAAAATCATCAACATTTCGTCTATTTGGGGCATTTGCGGCGCTTCTTGCGAGGCGGCTTATTCCGCATCCAAAGCTGCGGTTATCGGCCTGACCAAGGCTTTGGCCAAGGAGCTGGGTCCATCCAATATCCAAGTCAACTGTGTGGCACCCGGTGTCATTGACACCGAAATGAATCGCTCTCTTGACGAGCAGACCCTCCATGCGCTATGCGATCAAACACCGCTGTGCAGGCTGGGCAGCCCTGAAGACATTGCCTCTGCCATTTTGTTTTTAGCCGATGAAAAGGCCAACTTCATCACCGGACAAGTCTTTAGCCCCAATGGCGGATTTTTGATTTAATTGTCTCTATAACGGCAAAGAAGCCACGGCATTCAAATAAATGTCGCTGCAATTTCCTTCAAGGTATTCATAATATGCATGTGCGGCAATCATCGCAGCATTGTCCGTGCAATAGCGAGCTTCGGGGATATACAACGTATATCCTTTTTTCTGTGCCATTTCTGCCATGCGCTCACGCAGACGACTGTTGGATGCTACCCCGCCCGAAAGGGCGATTGTTTTTTGACCCGTCTTTTGTGCCGCCAAATCAACCTTTGCACACAGCACGTCAATGAGCGCCTCCTGAAACGAAGCACTCACATCCGACGGACATATCTCTTCATTTTTCATTTTCATAGAATTGATATAGTTTAAAACGGCAGATTTCAGCCCGCTGAAACTAAAATCAAGACTTGCCTCCGACAACATAATGCGCGGAAAGTCAATGGCATTTTTTTTGCCTTCACGGGCATATTTGTCAATCATCGGCCCACCAGGATAGGCATAACCCAGTGTTCGGGCCACTTTGTCATAGGCCTCCCCCGCTGCATCGTCAATGGTTTTGCCCAAAGCAACGATATCGCAATACTCTTTTACGAAAAGAATACTCGTGTGCCCCCCTGAGACCACCAAGGACAAAAACGGCGGTTTCAACTCCGCAAACCGCAAATAATTGGCGGCAATATGCCCTTTGATATGGTGCACGCCAATCAGCGGTTTATTTGCCGCATAGGCCAGTGCCTTGGCGTAGGAGAGCCCCACCAGCAATGCGCCCACCAATCCGGGTCCATAGGTCACCGCCACGGCGTCAATGTCGTCCATGCTCATTTTTTTATCTTCCAACACCGCCTGCGTCACAAAGGGCAACAGGTGCAGATGGTTGCGAGAGGCAATTTCGGGTACCACGCCACCGTATTTTTTGTGAATTTCGATTTGTGAAGAAATTTTTTCGGACAATATTTTGCGTCCGTTTTCAACAATGGCCACCGATGTTTCGTCACAGGAGGTTTCAATCCCCAATATCCTAACGGGCTTCATCGATGGTATTCCCCCTTTGCTTGCGAGATGATCTCATTTTTTCGAGGAACAGCACAACAAAACTGCCCATACCCCACCCGGTTATCAGCATAGACACACCAAAGCCGATATAGGGCGCGCCAGACAAAAGCTCCAGCAGTGCAATGCCAAAAACCATCGGCACAAAAATCCGTTTCTTTTCCGTTCCCAACATGGCTCCCTTTGCGCCATACATCGCTGAAAGCAAATATGCCGTCGGCAAAATCGACAACAATAAACCGAGAAAAAATATACCCATAAAAAACAGCCCCGGAACCAGCATCACCACCGTCAGTGTCAGTATTAAAGAGATTATAAATAAAAGAAGAATCGTGCCGATGCCGATGAAAAAAGTCACAAAAGGCTTTTGTTTAATGACTGTTGCACTGCGCGGCAAAAGGCTCGGCCACGCACGCATGATAACCCAGGCCAAAAAAGCCAGGAACAATATTTGAGCCAAGACGGTTGACAAATGCAAAACCGCCGAGCTGGATTTTTGCGCGAAAGGTATGGCCACAGGCGGGCGCTGTTCCACCGTGCCGCCAACGGTTGCACCACTGTCAACGCGTGCGTTGAGCGTGGAATAATAGGTCACGTCCCCCGCTATGACTGCATTTGCCCCGATTTGAATATCTTCCGAATAAATTTTTACATTTCCCGCCACCGCACCGTCCAACACTACGCTTCGTGCCATGACAAACAACTCTCCGCCGACACTGCCGCTTATGACAGCCATACCCGAAGAAAAAATATATGCATCTCCCAAAAATTGCGTTTCTTTGCTTGCATTCAGCGAAGTTGCCGTGAAAATCGACGCATCATCTTCCACCATGGCTCCATCAAGCGTGGCAATAAGTGAAAGCAGCAACAAATCTTTTTTCGCCGTGCCGGTAATTTTTGCCTCCCCGGTTGCCAATAGAATCGTTCCTTCAATGGTGCCGTCTATACGCGCAGCACCCTGTGATGCGGCAATTAAGTTACCGTCAAGCCTTCCGCCTATTTCCACACCGTCATAGATGCCCACATAGTCGGAGGCAATCGTCTGTTCTGCGCCGATAACAATGCCCTTTGGTTCCGTTTGAGAAGACGCAGCCAACACTGCGGGCATAAACACCGCCATAGTTAACAATATAATAAGGACCATCGAACCGATTTTTCTTTTATTCATTTACAATAACCTCATCATCAACAATGCATTTTCGTTGTTGTCGGGATAATATGCCTGCCGCACGCCATAGTGAATAAATCCAAGTTTTTTATAGAGATATATGGCTTTTTCGTTGCTTTGCCGCACTTCTAAATACATGTATTTGACCTTTCTTTTTTTTGCCGTCTCAATCATCTCTTCTATGAGTCTTTGCCCTATCTTTTGAGACTGGTGGCTTTTTTTGACGGCAATATTGGTCACATTTGCTTCATCAAGCACAAACCACATGCCACCATAGGCAACAACATCGCGACCCACCGTTGCCACAATATAATGTGCAAGTTTGTTTTGGCATTCTTCTTCAAAGGCTTGTTTTGCCCAAGGATAAGAAAAATTCTCCAACTCAATTTCGTATACTTCATCCACGTCGCCGCGCGTCATTTTGCGAAATGTTGCTTCCATCGCTCTTCGTTTTTTTAATCCTTTGTCTTTATGTTTTCTTCCGCCTGCGGCAGTCGAATATAATTTGGCATCGCCGTAAAGGCATCTTGCACTTCGCCGGTCTTGATTTTTTCAAGCGCTATGCTCGCCGCATAGCAAGCCCTCGGCATGCGAATGCTTGCCATAGCCAATCGTGCCTCTTCGGGCAGTGCTTGCGAGAAGTGTTCAAAATAACGCAGGGTTGCATCGCCCAAAAACAGAATTTTGCTGCTGCCTGCCGTTTTTTTCAACTCCTGTGCCCATGCGTCAATGTCATAGGCGCCTTCTTCGAGAATTTTTATGAGATTTTCTTTCTCACGTTTATATAGTGCCGAATACACCTGGTGGCGCTGTGCATCCAATATCGGACAGATAAATTGATCATAGCAGTACACACTGTGTGCCAGGCAGTCCAGTGTAGATACCGTGACAATCGGCTTTTTTTGCGCAATGGCAAAGCCCTTTGCCGTCGCAAGGGCAATGCGCAACCCCGTAAAAGAACCCGGGCCGTTGCACACGGCAAAAGCATCGATCTCACCAATGTCCATTCTCAGATTCTTCAACAAAGAATCCACCATCACCAGCAATTTTTCGGAATGCTTGAGTTTATAATCCGTAAATATTTCGCCGTGCAGTTTATCTTCGTCCATTATCGCTGCCGAAGCCGCTATGGTTGAAGCGTCAATTGCCAGTATTTTCATTTTGCACTCTCTTCCGTCGTAATTTTTATCTCCCGTGTATACTCATCAATAATCGTAATTTCTATTTTTTGATAAGAATAATTTTCCAACAACGGCAACGATATCTGCGGCCATTCTATCACCACAATCCCCTCTTTGCCCAAATATTCTTCAAATCCCGTTTGAAAAAGCTCTGCTTCGTCCTCAACGCGATATAAATCCATATGATATAGCGTCTGCTTTCCGCTGTATTCATTGATGATTGTAAAAGTAGGGCTGGTTACATCTTCCTCTATTTTTAATTGCTGCGCGATGCCTTTTACCAACGCTGTTTTTCCGGCTCCCAACTGGCCAAACAACGCTAAAATGTCGCCTTCTTTCAGCGTCTCGGCAATTTTTAATCCGATTTGTTTCGTCTCTTCTTCCGAATGCGATTGATAAATTGTGTTCATTTTTTTCTCCGAAAACAATTTATCAATCGCATTCGGAAGAAGAGACGAAACAAATC
>CALFLU010000070.1 GCA_937880125.1 uncultured Eubacteriaceae bacterium | reverse complement strand
GTCAATGTTTTTTTTTCACCATTGACAGGACGGATATTTTTTGACCGGTTTATAAAAAATCTCTTAGGCAATCGCTTCGCTCCAATCCTACAATTGCTTTATGGATGCTATGGCTATTTATCTTTTTTATAGGCCACCGCGGCTTTGATAAAGTCGCGAAACAACGGATGCGCCCTGTTGGGTCTGGATTTAAATTCGGGGTGTGCCTGCGTTCCCACAAACCAGGGATGCGACTTTAGCTCAATGACTTCCACCAGCAGTCTGTTTGGCGAAATGCCCGAAAAAATCATGCCGTTGCGTTCTAATTCTTCGCGGTATTGGTTGTTGACTTCATAACGATGGCGATGGCGTTCTTCAACCGAAGGCGACTGATAGGCTTCTCTGGCTTTGGTGCCCTCGACCAAGTCGCAGGGATAGAGCCCAAGACGCATGGTGCCGCCTTTTTTGTCCACGGTTTTTTGTTCCGGCATAACGTCAATGACCGGGTGCGTTGTCTGCGGGTTGATCTCGGTTGTGTGGGCGTCTTCATAGCCCAGCACATTGCGGGCAAATTCCACAATGGCCGTTTGCATGCCCAGGCAAATGCCCAAATAGGGCACATTGTGTTCGCGGGCATATTTTGCCGCACAAATTTTACCTTCGATACCCCGATCGCCAAAACCGCCCGGCACAATGATGCCATCGACATTTTTCAAGTATTTTTGTGCCGTTTCATCGGTCAGTTTTTCCGAATGAATCCATTTGATGTCCACTCTGACATTGTTGGCAAGTCCGCCGTGGCGCAATGCCTCGGAAATAGAAATATAAGCATCTTTCAGTTCTACGTATTTGCCCACCAAACCGATGGTTACTTTTCGTGTAAGGCTGTTCATTTTTTCGACCATTTGTTTCCATTCGTCCAAATCGGCCTTTTTATAGCGCAGTCCCAAATGTTCGCAGACTAGCTTATCAATCCCTTCTTTTTCGAGGTGCAGCGGCACTTCGTATAAATTGGGCACGTCCAAATTGGAAATAACCGCCTTTTTTTCTACGCTGCAAAACAGACTGATTTTATCTTTGATGCTTTTGCTGATGGGCTTTTCGCTTCTGAGCACAATGGCATCGGGCTGAATGCCCATGCCGCGCAATTCTTTGACACTGTATTGTGTCGGCTTTGTTTTTAATTCGCCGGCACTGTTGAGGTAGGGCAAAAGCGTTGCATGGATATACATCACGTTTTCACGTCCATAGTCGCTTTTCATCTGACGAATGGCCTCGATATAGGGCTGGCTTTCGATGTCGCCCACGGTGCCGCCGATTTCGGTGATGACCACTTCCGCTTTGGAATTTTCCGCCGCTTTGGTAATCCAGGATTTGATTTCATTGGTAATGTGCGGAATAACTTGCACCGTGGCGCCAAGATAATCCCCGCGTCGCTCTTTGCTGATGACAGACCAGTATATTTTTCCCGTGGTGAAATTAAAATGGCTACGACATATGGAAATACTTGGTATAGGAAGAGGAATAA
>CALFLU010000069.1 GCA_937880125.1 uncultured Eubacteriaceae bacterium | reverse complement strand
GCCAAAGCGGGACTCAGCGCACCGATGGGCGCCAATAAAAAGGCGACCAAAATGGAAAAAGGATGACCCCAGGCCAACAAAGCTCCCAGCGCCGAGGCCGTTCCCGTGATCAAAAACCAGCTTCCCAATTGCTCCAGTCCGGCTTGCATGCCTGCCTTAAAGCTCAGCGCAATCAGCGCAATAATGACCAGTGAAACCGTCCAGCCTACAATTTTTCCGGCTTTGCCCTTTGGCGGAACTATATCCAACTCCTCTATGTCCATATCCGTTTGAATATATTTTAAAATCCCGGGCATGTGTGCCGCACCGATCACGGCGACAATAACTTCACCCTCTGCCTGCTTAATCTTTTGCGACATATATCGGTCGCGCTCATCCACCAGCACTTCTTTTACACCGGCAAACTCCTGACCCATGTCGTTGAGTGCCGATTCAATGGCATCTTGTTTTTTTAATTGCTCCAAATCTTCTTCGCTGATTTTCGAGTTGTCAAACAAACTCATCACCAGGCTGAAAAGAAGCTTCATCTTTTCCGAAAACTTCAACCGTTTCCATATGCGGGCAAAGGTGGTTTTGATGTTGCGGTCAGCCAGCTCAAGCCGAATATGCTTTTCCTTCGCCAGCTGAATGGCGCGAATCATCTCCGCACCCACGGAAATGCCCAGCTGCATGCCTATTTTTCGCTGATAGGCAGATAAAATAATGCTTGCCAGCAGTGTCATGCCCTTTTTTTGTTTGATGATTTGATAAATGTCCGTGTTCTTCCATTTATCTTCTTCTGTGATTGTCTCATAGCGCTCTGCGTCCAATTCGATGCAAATGGCGTCAGGTTTGTATGTTTCAATCACTTCTTCTACTTCTTCAACACTTCGCCGCGACACATGCGCCGTGCCGATTAAAACGATTTTTTTGTTGAAGAACTCAACAATAGCCTTATTGCCATTCATCTATTAACTGCACCCTGTTGTTGTTCCGCAGTCTTTGCACACTTTGCAATTTCCGTTTCGAAACATTTTTACACTGCCGCATACGGCACATCGCTCCCCATAGAGTCTCTCCTCTTTTTCGGCGGGCGCAGCGGTGTATTCCGGCTTGTGTTGGTCGTGTTCGGCAATCACCGATTGCACATTTTCAGGTTTGACCTGAATGCGGGAATAGTCTCCCAACTCAATGTCGATGATTTTGCTGATTAAGTCCGCCACCGACGAAGCGTTTTTAATATACGGATGTCGGCTGACAAACCCCGCGGGTTCAAATTGTTGTCCGCGCAGCAGGCGTGATATTTCGCTGGCGGGGATTTTGTATTGCAGCATATTGGAAATGGATTTGGACAACACGGCCAACAAGCCCTTGACAATGGTTCCTTCTTTATCCGAAGACACAAAGAGCTCTGCCATGGTGCCGTCATTGTAATAGCCGATGGTTACATACAACTCAATGTCGCCAATCTCCGCTGCGTGGGTGCGGCTCAGGCGCATTCCGTTGGGTCTGACGCGATTGGGAATATTTTTCGCGCAGTTTTTTGCATAATCCATCAATTCATAATAGGTATAATCTTCTATTTTTTTCCGCGTCGATGCACTGCCCGTCGACAGCGGCTGGCTCACTTTGCAGCCGTCTCTGTAAAGCGAAATCGCCTTGCAGCCTGTTTTGTAGGACAGCAGGTGAATATAGGCAATGTCTTCCACAGAGGCCTCGCGCGGCAAATTGACCGTTTTGGATACCGAGCCGCTGATGTTGGGCGTAATGGCCGAAACCATCAGCACGTGCCCCTGCGGCGAAATGTCGTTGGCCGTATCAAAAATAGCCTTGTGTTCTTCTTTCAAATGCGGTGCCTGTGCCAGCGTGGTGTTGACCAGCCTTTGTTTTTCATCTTTTTCGAGCATATATTCAATAATATCATTTGCCTCGTCGTTGGTATAACCAAGGTTGAGCAGTGCGGTTTGCACAATGGGGTTGACAATTTCCATATAGCCGCCCCCCGAAAGCTGCTTATAAAAAACATGGGAATAAAACGGCTCAATGGAGGTGGCTGCACAATCCATGGCAAAAGAGATGGTTCCCGTGGGGGCAATGACGCTTACTTGCGCATTTCTGTAGCCGAATTTTTCGCCCAATTCAACGGCCCCTTCCCACTCTTCTTTTAAAGCGGCAAAGAGGGAGGCAAAATTCTTTCCTTGCCCAATGCCGTGGTCAATTCTAAAGACTTCATAGTCAATGCCTTCAGGCTCTCCCGGCAAAACACCCGCCACTGTGGCGTGGTTTTTAATGATTTTCATCATACTTTGTTTGTTCAGCGCAAAGGCGGAAAACGCACCGATTTGTCTGGCCATCTGCGCCGAAGTTCTATAAGAAACCGCCGTCATCAACGAACACAACAACGCGGTGATGTTTCTGCCCTCATGAGAGTCATAGGCGATGCCTGCCGCCAACAGCAAAGACGCCACATTGCAAATGCCCAGACCCGTGGTGCGAAACATGTAGCTGTTGCGGGCAATGTCGTCCGTGGGAAAATGCGCCCAATGAATGGAGGCTTCCAGCACCAGCTGAATCAGCGAACAAAGATGCACATAGGCCGCTGTGTCAAAGACCATTTTTTCGCTGTCATAAAAAGCATAGACGTTTATCGATGCTAAGTTACATGCCGTATCGTCCAAAAAGGCATATTCCGAACAGGGATTTGTGGCATTGATGCGGTTGTGCTTTGCATTATACTCCCCGTCCAAACCGTTGGGGCACGTGTGCCAGGCATTGAACGTATCGTCAAATTGCAGCCCAGGATCCGCACATTCCCAGGCCGATTGGTTGATGCGCTGCCACAGGTCTTTTACTTTTACCCTTTTGTCCACGCCGCTGTCCACGCGACCCTTTAAAAGAAGTTCGCTGTCGGGATTATTTTCCAAATCCATGACCTTTTCCATGAATTCGCGGTTGGCGCGCACCGAGTTGTTTCCGTTTTGTCCGCTGACGGTTTGATAGGCCTCTCCGTCCATCGAAATGTCATAGCCCATTTTGCCCAGTGCACGCACTTTGTCTTCTTCTTTCGATTTCCAGGTTATAAAATCTTCCACCTCAGGGTGGTCAATGTCTAAGATCAGCATTTTTGCGGCTCTGCGTGTTGTGCCGCCGGATTTGATTGCCCCGGCGTTTTTGTCAAAGCCCTTGAGAAAGCTCATCAGCCCGCTGGAGGCGCCGCCGTTGGACAAAGCCTCATTGACACCGCGAATTGCCGAATAGTTTGTGCCGACCCCGCTGCCGCCCTTAAACAGCTTGGTTTCGGTTACGTATTGTTCCGAAATAGAATGTTTGCCAATGAGCTTGTCGGCAATGGAGAGAATAAAACAAGCCGAAGACTGCGTGCGTGTATAGCGGTCTTTGCTCTTTTCCACTTCTTTTGTCTCTTCGTTATAAAAATACAGCTCGTCGGCTTCGCCATGAATGTTATAACTGCGCATAATGCCTGTGTTAAACCATTGCGGTGAATTGGGCGCCCACATTTGTTTTAACAGCGCATAGGCAATTTCGTCATAAAAAATCGCTTTTTCTTCTTCGTCTTTTAATATTTTTTCGTCATAAAGCGCGTCCGTCCAAAAACCCGTCATTCTGTCCACCACTTGCTTCATGCTGTGCTCGTGGCCCCGGGGCGTGTTCACACCCGCCTTGCGAAAATATTTTGAAGCGATAATGTTACACGCATTTTGCGAATAATGCACGGGAAACTCGAGATCTTGCATGTCGAGAATATATTTTCCTGTACGATGATCGATTATTTGCGCATTGACGGTTTTGTATTCAAATAAGTCGTAAACCGTTTTGTCTCCGTCGGGGAGCAATCCTTTTGTCAAGTAGCGTTGCACCAGTGAATTCATGCCTTTTCCTGCCTTTTCCTTTTGATTATTTGGGTTTTGTTTTTTGTTGGTTTCGTCCTTTAACGAATTTGTCCGTTGCCTTCGATGATGTATTTTACCGTGGTCAGTGCCTCAAGACCCATGGGTCCTCTTGCGTGGAGTTTTTGTGTCGAAATGCCGATCTCCGCACCAAATCCAAACTCTCCGCCGTCGCTGAAGCGCGTAGAGGCGTTGACATACACCGTGGCGCTATCCACCTCCGCCAAAAACTTCTTGCTGTTGGCATAATTGTTGGTCACAATAGCCTCGGAGTGCGCCGTGGAATATTGATTGATATGTGCAATCGCCTCTTGCAAGCTGTCTACGATTTTCACGACCAAAATATAGTCTTCATACTCTGTTGCATAGTCTTCTTCCGTAGCCAAAACCACGTTTTCTTTACCTTTTAATATCTCAAAAGAGCGCTCGCAACAGCGCATCTGTGTGTTGTAGGCCGCCATTTTTTCCTCCACTTTGGGCAGTAAGGCTTCTGCTTCCTTTTCATGAACCAGCAGTGTTTCCAGTGCGTTGCACACGCCGGGGCGACTGTTTTTTGCATTATCGACAATGGCCACGGCCATATCGATATCCGCGCCGCAATCCACATAGGTATGGCAGTTGCCCAGACCCGTGGCAATAGCGGGCACCGAGGCGTTTTCAACAACGGCATTAATCAGCCGGTGGCTGCCGCGGGGGATGAGCACGTCAATATAGTCGTTCATGCGCATCATTTCGTCCACATACACCCGCTCGGTGTTTTCGATTAAAATGATGCAATCACGTGGCAATCCCGCCTCTTCCACAGCACCGCGCATAATGTCAGCCAGTGCTTTGTTGGAATGAATCGTCTCTTTCCCACCGCGCAAGATGCAGGCATTGCCGGCTTTGAGACACAGCGTCGCCGCGTCCACCGTCACATTGGGTCGTGATTCATAAATCATGCCGATAACGCCCAGGGGCACGGAAATCTTTTGAATCACCAGTCCGTTGGGCCGTGTCGTACCGCTGAGCACCTTGCCGCAGGGATCAGGCAGTTCCACCAAGTATTCCACCGCCGCAATGATATCGTCGATACGGCTGTCACTGAGCGTCAAGCGCTCTACAAATGCCGCTTTGTAATTTATTTTTTTTGCATTTTCAATATCTAGTGCGTTGGCTTTGAGAATGGCCTCTTTATTGTTTTTCAGCCCTTCTGCTATTTTCAACAACGCTTCGTTTTTTTTCGTCGTGGATTGAATCGCCAGTATTTTCGATGCTTTTTTTGCACGCGCACCGAGTTGTTTCATATCAAGCATGTATCTCACTCCTCTTCTTAAAATAAGTTCCTACCGACTTTCCTTCAAATAAATCATATAACCGTTCGGGTTTTTTGCCCGAAATAATGTAGGTCGAAATATCATGGTTTTGCGCATATTGCGCCGCTTGAATTTTTGTCACCATTCCGCCCGTTCCCCTGTTGCTCGACACCCCGCCTGCCAGGGCATGGATTGACGCATCAATGAGCCCCACTTCTTCTATCAGCTGTGCGGCGGCATTGTTTGCGGGATTTGCCGTATACAGCCCGTCAATATCCGAAAGAATAATCAGCGCATCTGCCTCAACCATCTGTGCCACCAGTGCCGAAAGATTGTCATTGTCGCCAATGGTCAACTCCGCAATATAGACACTGTCATTTTCATTGACAATGGGAATGACTTTCATTTCCAACAAGCTTCGAAAGGTATTTTGCACGTTGCCGAGCAATTCCTCGTTTTCGTTGATATCCGCCGTCAACAAAATTTGCGCCACCGTGTGATGGTAAACCGAAAACATTTTGTCATACAAATACATCAGCTCACACTGCCCCACCGCTGCTATCGCCTGCTTGGAGGGTATGTCTGCGGGCCGCTTTTGCATGCCCATTTTGCCCATGCCGATGGCAACGGCACCGGAGGAGACAATGATGATTTCTTTTCCCGAGTTTTTGATGTCGCTAATTACCTTCACCAACTGTTCCATGGCGCGAATGTTGGCAAGTCCTTGCGAATGCGTCAAGGTGGAGCTGCCGATTTTCAGCACGACTCTGTTCAAATTGGATCCTTTTGCCATTTTATACCTCAACAATCCATACCCACAAAATGTAGTATTTCGATTATAGCATCTACGCTACATAAAGTGAATATATTTTTTGTTTTTTTGTGCTTTTTTGACTTTTTTCGTTTATGCCTCTGTTTGTGCGCTGAAATAGTCCTCAATGTTTTGCGCAATTCTTCTGTCAATGCCTTCCACTTGAATCAGTTCTTCCACTGTGGCTTTTTTTATCTGCTCAATGCCTTGAAAGTGCCTTAACAACTGCGCTTTTCTCTTTTCACCCACCAAGGCTATTTTGTTCAACTCCGAGGCCAGCATGCTCTCTCTGCGGCGCAGGCTGTGATACTCATAAGCATAACGGTGCACTTCGTCCGAAATCTCACGCAAAAATTTTCTCGATTCGGGCAGGCTGCTCATGGGCAAATCAACCCCTTGCACATGCAGCGCCTGCAGGCTGTGAGAGCTGTCTTTTTTCAGGCCGCCCACTGCAATATCAAAACCGAAATCATCTACAATGCCTTGGATAATCCTAACATGGGCCTGTCCGCCGTCTACAAAAATAATCTCCGGCAAGGGCAAAAACCTCGCACTTTGTCTATCGCTGTTTTCAATTTCTTCCTTGCCCCGCTTTAGACGCCGAAAGACCGCCTCTGCCATCGCCGCATAGTCGTCTTGCCCTTCTACATGCTTGATGCGAAACCTTCGATAGGCCTTGGGTGCTCTTTTCGTCTTTTCATAGACCACCATCGCCCCCACCTGGTCGCTGCCCATGATATTTGAAATATCAAAAGCCTCCATGCGGCAAAGCGCCTTTTGCAGACCAAAGGCCTGTGCTATTTCCGCCAGGCAAGCTTCCTGTTTTTGCTGTATCATTTCTTTTCTGTTTTTATGCTGCACAATGGCGTCCTGCGCATTTTTTTCCAACATGGCAATGAGTTTTTTCTTGTCGCCGATTTTGGGAACCTTTATATCCACTTTGCCGCCGCGCCTTTTTGAAAGCATTTGCACAATAGCCTGTTGTTGTTCTTCTTCAAGGGCATATTGCAAATAGATTGTTTTGGGCACAACTCTGCCGCGGTTATAGTATTGTTTGATAAATTCCGTCATCATTTGTGTGGGTGTGTGGTTGTAAATATTTTCCAACACAAAACTTTTCTTTCCTTGCAGCTCACCCTCACTTCGTTCAAACATTGCAATCACGGCATTGTCCTCATCATATGCCAGGGCAAACACGTCCGAATCGTCGCGGTTGTTGTCGGCAATTTTTTGCTTAACCGAAACACTTTGCGCGGCATACATATAGTCTCTTAAAATAATGGCCGTTTCAAAATCCTGCTTTTGGGCATAAAAGCGCATACGCTCTTCGATCTTTGCCGTCAGCCGCTGGGTATCGCCGTTTAACACCGCCGTGATTTCTTTGATGTATCGGTCATACTCTTCTTTGTCCACCTCTTGCACGCAAGGTGCCAGGCACATGCCCATGTCATAATTAATGCAAGGCCGCTGCTGCCTTTTGCGGTCAAAGTTTTTTTTGCACATTTTAATGGGATAGAGCAAGTTCAGCGCCTCCACAAACTTTCGTGCGTCCATGGCGTTGGTGTAGGGCCCGAAATATTTGCCCCCGTCCATTTTGTATTCGCGGGTCAAAAAAATCGTCGGATACTTCCCTGCGCTGATTTTGATATAGGGATAGCTTTTATCGTCCTTTAATTGAATGTTGTAATGCGGACGATATTTTTTAATCAGCGCAATTTCCAACAACAGCGCTTCGACTTCGTTGTCGGTGATAATATAATCAATGTCTGCAATATGCTCCACCAAAAGGCGCGTTTTGAGGTCGTGATTATCTTTATTTTGAAAATAACTGCGCACGCGATTTTTTAAATTAATCGCCTTGCCCACATAAATAACGTTTTTTTGTTCGTCCTTCATTAAATAAATGCCGCTGCTCACAGGCAGATGCATCAGTTTTTCCTGCAACATGCTTTTGTTCCCGCCGCTAAAATTTTGTTGTTGATTTACAAATAAATT
>CALFLU010000068.1 GCA_937880125.1 uncultured Eubacteriaceae bacterium | reverse complement strand
AACTCAGCACATGCACGCCCATAATACCGCTGCTTTGCAAATAATCAATGAGTCCTTTTTCTGCCTGAAAACTGTATTGCTCCGGCACAATCAAATACACTTCGCGATTTTCTTTGATGTCTTCCGCGATTTTTTCATAGATTTTTCGGCTTTTTCCGCTGCCTTGTCGTCCGGTGATAATGCTTAGCATACTCTTCCTCATCGCTCTTTTTTTCTATCATACCATAGATGGCGTCGCTGTCGTCAATGATTTGCCGCAGCAAAAATATTTTCTTTTGCACCTTATCGAAATCAAACGCCGTATTGTTTTATGCTGTTTTTTTTGTTACCATGATTTTGATTCATTTATTATAATACAGCGTTATCGGAGAGGGTTATGCAACCATACACATTGCCCGAAATATTGGCTCCTGCGGGCAGCATGGAGTCGCTGCTTGCCGCCATACACAGCGGCGCAGACGCCGTTTACTTCGGCGGCAAGCATTTAAACGCGCGCCGAAATGCGGCAAACTTTGCAGAGGACAGCGCCATTTATGATGCCGTTAATTTGTGCCATCTCTATGGCGTAAAGGCTTACTTAACACTCAATACATTGATGTTTGACAGTGAAAGACAGCAGGCCGTTGACGAAATTGTCCTTGCCTGCAAAGCGGGTTTTGATGCCATTATTGCGCAGGATTGGGGTATTATTTCCCTGATTCGACAAATTTGTCCCAAGATGTCCATTCATGCTTCCACACAAATGAGCGTCCATAATCTGGCCGATGCCAACGCGCTTTACCGCCAAGGTGTTTGTCGCGTTGTCCTTGCTCGAGAATTGAGCCGTGACGAAATTGCGCACATCACGGCCAACTCGCCCATCGAAACCGAGGTCTTTGTACACGGCGCTTTGTGCTACAGCCTTTCGGGACAATGCTATTTCAGCGCTTTTTTGGGCGAACGCAGCGGCAATCGCGGACTGTGTGCGCAAGTTTGCCGTCTGCCCTTCGGTCTAAAGGATCCAAACGAGCATTGTTTGTCTTTAAAAGATTTGACTTTAATCGATTATGTTGACGAATTGGCACAGCTGGGCGTGGTCAGCTTAAAAATTGAAGGGCGCATGAAAAGCCCGCAATATGTTGCTGCCACGGTTTCTCAATTCAAAAATGCCCTATCCAAAAAACAGTATGATAAAGCCTATCTCGAAAAAATGTTTTCACGCAGCGGCTTTACGCAAGGATATTTTGTTTCGCGCATAGACAGCGACATGTTTGGGGTTCGTTCCAAGCAAGACATGGCGCAAAGTGCCGCCTTGGAAGCGTCGACTGCGCAAACGGCAGAAAAGAAAATTCCTGTGGACCTTTCGTTTTCTGTCTCCCTTGACCAAGTGAGCCTCACCCTGACCGATGAGGACGGCAACGTTGCCTGTCACCGCCGCCAAGGTGCGCAAAGAGCACAAAACCACCCACTGACCACCGAGCAAGTTTGCAGCCGTCTAAGCAAGTTGGGCAATACGCCCTTTGTGGTTCGAACCATTGACGGCACGGTGCAAGAGGGCTGTTTTTTGCCCGTCTCCGAGCTTAATGACCTGCGCCGAGGTGCTGTTGGGCTGTTGACAGCACAGCGACAAAAAAGACCTGCCTACCCTGTTATGCCCTTGGTTGAAGAAAACACCGCGTGCTATAAAAATATCCACGCACCGCGCTACACCGCCACCTTCAGTCACTTGTCGCAAATGACCGATGCGGCGCTGCAACCGCTGGTGTATGCTTCACTTGATTTGTTTGCGTTGAGCAAGGCGCCTTCCTCTTTTTTACAAAAACATCACGCCAAGTTGGTTGCCGAAATACCGAGAGTTTATTTTCAAGATGAAGAGGCGATAAGTCGAGAACTGGAAGTGCTGCATAGCCGAGGCATACGCATTGCCAAATGCCACTCCATCGGCCGTGCCGCCTTGGCTAAGCGTGCAGGGTTTGATATTATTTTCGGCTTCGGCATCAACGCCGCCAACTCAACGGCACTGACCTTTTTGTCGACATTTGCGCCGCTCTACACCACGCTTTCGGCAGAGTTGTCCGCCAAGTACATCCGCGCCCTGCGACTGCCCTCTCCCACGGCGGTCATCGGCTACGGCCATTTTCCGCTGATGTCTGCACGAGCCTGTCCGGTGCAAGGCCGACTCTCTTGCGAAAAGTGCAACAACAGCCCATCGCTTATCGACCGTAAGGCGAGTCGCTTTGAACTGCTGTGTAAAACGGACTATGTGGAAATTTTGAACTCCGTTCCCATCTATTTGGCCGAAAAAAAATCCTCCTTTCCCGTTACGTTTATTGAATTTTTATTTACCAAAGAAGATGCGCAGCAAGTTGTTGAAATTTTGCATGCCTACGAAAACAACCTGCCCTCTGAGAAAGCCTTCACCCGCGGAACCTATTTTCGCGTAATCGAATAGCACCGCACATAAAAAAACATCCTGCACAAACGCGCAGGATGTGGGTTATTAAAACCGTCTTCTGATTTGTTCACTGATTTTTTTCACCGTATCGCTGGGTTCATAGTCGTCAATGCCATAAATCATTTGGTGCATGATGATGACATTATCCGTCAAGTTTGTCGGTTTCAGATAATACACGCCGCCGCGCATGCTGTTGTCACCGTAGTTGTCAAAGGGTACGCGAAAGTCTTCCAATATAAACGTATCCTTATTTTTGTAAAAAGAATACATCAGCGACACAATCTTTCTGGATTCCATGTTGGTTTGCACCATGGGCAGCACTTCGCGGTATAATTTGTAGCCGGTGCGCAACCCGATGGTGTCTTTGAGCTTGTAGACGGCTTGGCTGAGCACTTGACGCTGGCGCATGGTTCTTTCCCAGTCTCCGTGTCCAATGGATCTGACACGGCTATAGCCCAGCGCTTGCCTGCCGTTGAGCAGCTGCGGTCCGCCTTTTTCCAGGTAGGGCAACTCCCCTCCCAACAAATTGGTTTGCTCTCTGATGCACAAATTGATGTGTTCAATTTCTTCGGGCTTGATGTTGATCTCCACACCGCCCACGGCGTCCACCAGTTGCTCCATAATGGCAAAATCCACCGTTGCATAATATTGAATATTCATATCCAAATTTTTGTTCAATGTTTGCAACAGTCTCTCTTCGCCGCCAAAGGCATAGGCGGCGTTGATTTTATCATAACGATTATCCGGTGGAATGTTCACGGCCAAATCCCGCATAATTGACGTGAGCATCGTGCGCCCTGTTTCGCGGTCATAGGACAAAATGATGATAACGTCCGACCTGGCGGGCTCGTCTTCTCGCCTGTCAACGCCTATCAGTGCAATATTAAAAATATTTTCATCGAAAGAGACATCTGGATTAATCAGTAAATTTTCGGGACTGTTGTCGAAGGGACTTTCTTTCATTTCATTCAATCCCAGCGGGTCCATAAAAACCAAGACGGCAAAACCTGCGACGACTAAAATACATAAAATGACAAAAAATTTCAGTATCTTTGTTAAAATTGATTTCTTTTTTTTCTTCAAAATCGCTATCCTTGCTGTAAAAATTCTTTGTTTGACAGTATATCACTTTTTTTATCGTTGTACATCCTTTTTATGCCCTCGGCAAGGCCTGGTCGGCCTGCCACATCTTTGCCTATCGCAGACACCGTTTTGCCGCGATGAGAATATCCTTTCGATAGGGCTCAATGTCTGCATCCAGCCGCAAGCCCAGTTTGGGCATTTGCACAAAACTTGTCATCTCTGCGTTCAAATCCTGCACATAAAACTCCAACACGTCCGAAAAGGATCGATATTGATTGTTATATTGTCCTGCGCCGGGAGCCAACACCGCCATTTTTTTGGTTTTTGGGTTCTTCATCTTAATTTTTTCACTGTAATGCAGTGCAATGGAGCGGTCAATGACGGTTTTGAGCACCGAGGTGACGCTGTTATAATACACCGGCGCCCCCAACACAATGATGTTGGCGGCAATGTAGGCATCCACAAGCATTTGCATATCGTCCTTTTGGATGCAGCTGCCCTGGGACTGACGGCAAAACATGCAGCCCCTGCAATAGGCAATGTCCAAATCAATTAAGTCGATGCGTACAATCTCAGCTTCACCGATTCCTTCCAAAAAAATATCCAACGCCCGTTTTGTGCAGCCCTCTTTGCGATGACTGCTGTTGATGGCCAATACATTCATCTTTTCCACCGCCTTTTCTTTTATGGTCGATAATGCTGTTTCAGCGTTTCAATTTCCGCCGCATACCCTGCCTCTTCATTGGGGGTTTCCAATACCTTGACCAGCGGCTTTATCACGGGGTGGTTGATAAAGGCAACAATGGCCTCAAGGCCGATGGTTCCTTCGCCGATTTTTGCATGGCGGTCTTTTTTCGCACCCAAAGGATGCATGCTGTCATTGATGTGCACCGCCTTGAGATAGCTAAGCCCTACCACACGGTCAAATTCTTCAAACACTTCGTCCAAATGCCCCACAATGTCATATCCCGCCGAATACAAATGACAGGTATCCAAACAAACACCGATCTTTTCTTTATCAATTACCCGATCGATAATTTGCCTCAATTCTTCAAAGGCCGAGCCCACTTCGCTGCCTTTGCCCGACATGCCTTCCAACAAAATCAAATTGTCTACTCCGTCTTCAATAGTGGCGTTGATCGTGGCCGCAATCAAGTCAATCGCCTCTTCCAAAGGCATTTCCTTGCGACTGCCGGGGTGAAACACATAGTGGCTGGTGGGCAGCATTTTGAGCCGCTGCATGTCTTCTCTGAAAATCATGTCGCCGAATTCGCGCACGTGGGCTTGCACCGAACACAAATTTAGCGTATAAGGCGCATGGGCAATGAGCGGAGCAAAATGATGTTCTTGCAATATCATCTTTGCCTTTGCCACGTCTTGTTCGTCAATTTCCTTTGCTGCGCCCCCTCGCGGGTTTCGCGTAAAATATTGAAAGGTTGTCGCCTTCATATCCACCGCCGTTTGCGCCGCTTTTGCAAAACCTGCCGCAATGGAAATGTGAGCTCCTAATTTTATCATGCTTCTTTCTCCTGTCTGTTTTGTCGTTTTTGCTTCGTTGAGATGCTCCGACCACTTGTTCTTTTTTGTTTTTCCGTTTATATTATACTGTATAACGCCACAAACAACGAGGTTTTTTTATGTCACTGCATTTTCAAAACGATTGGCAAGCGCTTTTGGCGGAAGAATTTAAAAAAGATTATTATCAAAAACTGCGCCGCTTTCTGGCACAAGAGTACAAAACAACCGTAGTCTACCCTGATATGTACGACATTTTTAATGCGCTGCACCTCACGGCATATGCCGACACCCGCGTTGTCATCATCGGCCAAGACCCTTATCACGAGCCCAACCAGGCACACGGGTTGTGTTTTTCGGTCCGCCAAGGTGTTGTTGTTCCCCCTTCACTGCAAAACATCTACAAAGAGCTGCAAAGCGACCTTGGTTGCTATATCCCCAACAACGGTGACTTGACTCCCTGGGCAAAGCAGGGCGTGCTATTGTTAAATGCCGTGCTCACTGTTCGTGCCCATCGCGCGGCGTCACACCGCATGATGGGATGGGAAAATTTTACAAATAATGTAATTTTTTTGCTCAATCGTTCCCCGAACCCCATTGTGTTTTTGCTGTGGGGTGCCTTTGCCCAATCCAAGGCGCCTTTCATCACCGAAAAACACCATCTGATTCTCAAAGCACCGCACCCAAGTCCGCTTTCGGCACATCGCGGTTTTTTTGGCTGCAAGCATTTTTCAAAAGCCAATGCCTTTTTAACCGACAAAGGCTATGCTGCCATCGACTGGCAAATTCCCAATCTTTAATGACCGTCTTTTACGAGATTTTTAATCCATTTTTTGGATCTGTACCGCGGAAACAAGAAAATCAACTTGAGGACGTGTTCAAAATTAATCAGTGCCATGACGCCATAGACGGGCAAGCGCAAAACCAATACGGCAATAAAGGCAATGGGCACCACATATCCCCAAATGGTAATCATCTCCAACACCATACAAAATCTTGTATCGCCCCCTGAACGCAAAACACCGATAAACAGCAAATAGCTGAGCATGGACAAAGGAATATAGGCTCCCAAAACAAACAAAATATAATAAATCGACTCCACCGTGGCTGTGCCCAAATCAAACAGACCGATGATGGGTCCTCTTAATAAGATCAACATTGCGCCCATGATGATGCCAAAGATAATCATGACCGAAATGTATTTTTTTGCGTATTTTTCCGTGAGCGCATAGTTTTCTCTTCCGATTTCATTGCCCAACATCACGGCACAGGCATTGCCGATGCCAAAAAAGCCCGCTTCAAAAATGCCCAGTACCGTGGTGCCCACCTGCACCGCTGCCACAGCCCCGGTGCCCAAAAGACCATAGGCCACGTGGGTCATGGTAATGCCCAGCGACCACACCACTTCGTTGACAAGAACCGGCAAGGCGACTTTCAGTTTTTGCCGCAACATCGAAAAGGTCCATTGAAACAAGTCCTTGACTTTAAAGAGAAGGATGTTATTGTTTTTCTTCGTTAAATAGAGCACAAAACAAGTGCATTCAACCATTCGCGCCACCAGCGTTGCCCAGGCTGCACCGCGCACCCCCATGGCATCGAACCCCAAATGACCGAATATCCAAATATAATTCAACAGCGTATTAATCAGCACGCAGCTTGCATTGATCAGCAGCGGCATTTTTACATTGCCCACAGAGCGCATGGTAAAAGAGATGGCAAAGGAGATGGCCGTAAACAAATAGCTGAAAACCACAATGCTGATATAGTCCTGCCCCAATTCAATGACAACAGGGTCTTTGATAAACAAAGAAATCAACGTTTGCGGAAACATGCTGATAACAAGGAGAAAAACGAGTGATGCGCCAATGCCCAGACTCAACTCCATACCCAGCATGTTTTTTACGTTTTTGATATCTTTATTTCCCCAGTATTGCGCCGTAAACACACTCATGCCACTGTAAATGCCAAAGGTGACCATGACAAAGAAAAAATAGATGCGATTGCTGATGCCCACCGCCGCCACAGCCGATTCCCCGAAGGAGCCGATCATAATGGTGTCAATCGTGTTCAGCGATATGGAAATCAAATGCTGCAGCGCAATGGGAACAGCCAGCCCCAGCATCACGGAATAAAATGTTTTTTTATTGTAGTAGCTTGATGAAGATTGCATATGTTGTTCCTGTGTCAAATAATGTTTATACTACGTGCGTGCAACTGCCTGCATTGCAAACACTCTGCCGCCGGCTGTTTGCCTGCGTCATAGCGCGTGGTGCTGCGCAGCTGATGTTGCACCAGATATCGGCGCAAAGATTTTTTATTTATGATATTTTTCATTTTTCATGATTTTAAACGCTCTGTACAGCTGTTCCAGCAACACAACCCGAAAGAGCTGGTGCGGAAAGGTCATCTTGGAAAAAGACACTCTTTCTTGCGCGCGCGAGACAACCGAGGGGTCGATGCCGTTGGATCCGCCTATTACAAACACAATTTCTTTTCCGTTCTGCTCCGTTGCTTCCTGCACCATTGCAGCCCACTGCAAACTGTCTTGTGCCGCCCCTGCCACATCGCAGACAACGACAAAGGCATGGTCAGGTATTTTTTTCAGCAGGCGTTTGGATTCTTCTATAACATCGTCGGAAAAAGACTCTTTTATCTCAATGATTTGCAAATCACAATACCTGCGCAATCTTTTTTCATATTCCGCACAGGCATTTGTCCAATACGTTTCTTTTAGCCTACCCACGCAAAGCACCGTGATTTTAGCCATTTTGCACCCGCCAACGCTCAAAATTTCCTTCTTATTTAAGCACTATCCCCTGCCTTTGTCAAATACCTTTCTTCATGTTTCACGTGAAACATTTAACCGAGGGTTTCACGTGAAACATCAAATTTATGGTTTTATTTTTACAGGGATGTGTGTTAGAATAAAACCATCGCAAAACAGCGGAGGAAATGATGGCAAAGATTTACTGCGTTTTTAATCAAAAGGGCGGCGTCGGCAAGACCGCCACTACCACCAATCTCGGTGCAGGCATTGCAAAACTCGGCAAAAAAGTCCTCGTCGTGGACGCCGATGCACAGGGCAACCTGACAACCGGACTGAATTTGAAGGCGGATCGGGGTGCCAAGACGCTTTATGATGTTTTATGCGGTCAGTTAGATATGGAAAAAGCCGTATTGCCCACCGCTTATGCCAATTTGATGCTCGTTCCCGCCAATTCCAGACTGGCGGGTGCCGAAATTGAATTGGTGTTAAAAAAAGCACTCTCACCTCTGCGCGATTCTTTTGATTATATTTTAATCGACTGCCCGCCCTCTTTGGGTTTGATTTCCATCAATTCTCTGGCAGCTTCCGAGGGCATTATTGTGCCGATTCAATGTGAATACTATGCCCTGGAAGGCGTGAGCAATTTAATCAATACCATCAACCTGGTCAAACGCGGACTCAATCCCGCTTTGGACATTGTGGGGATAGTATTGACGATGTTTGACAGTCGAACCAACCTTTCTATGCAGGTTGCCGCCGAAGTCAAGCGCTATTTCCGTGAAAAAGTGTTCAATGCTATTATTCCGCGCAATGTCAAAATCGCCGAGTCTCCCAGTTTCGGAAAACCCGTCATCTATTATGACGAATCCTCCTCAGGCGCCAAGGCCTACATGTCTTTGGCGGAAGAATTGCTGGAAAGGGAGGGTGATGATGAAAAATAATTCTGTTTTGGGCAAGGGGTTGGATGCCCTGATTCCCTATTATTCACACGAAACACCCGAGGCCGATGCCGGCCTTGTGCAGCAGTTGGCCATTGATCACATCAAGCCCAATCCCAACCAACCGCGAAAAGTATTTGAAGACGATAAAATAGAAGAATTGAGCAAATCCATCGAAACACACGGTGTTTTACAACCTCTGATTGTGGTAGACCGCGGCAGAGGGATGTATATGATTGTTGCAGGCGAACGCCGCTGGCGCGCCGCCTCCATGGCAGGGTTGCAAAGCATACCTGCCATTGTTCGGCCTTACAGCGACGAGGAAGTGCTGGCCATTTCCCTTGTCGAAAACTTGCAGCGGCAGGATTTGCACGACCTGGAAAAAGCCGCCACCTACCAAATGCTCATTGACCAGTTCGGTCTGACCCACGAATCCTTGGCAGCCACGCTGGGCATCAGCCGCACTGCCGTGACCAATACACTGCGTCTTTTGAGCTTGTCCAAAGAGGAACAAGACTATCTGTTGAAAGAAAAAATAACCCCCGGTCATGCCCGTGCACTGCTTTCGCTTCCTTTGGGAGTTGCACGCACCAAGGCATTGAACCAAATGGTCAAAAACCAATTGTCTGTGCGACAAGCGGAGACATTGGTGCGGGATCTTTCCAAACCCGCCGCCGACAAACCCACCGCCAAAGAAAGCAACCATACTGCTCTGGAAGCGGAGCTTGGTGAGTTGTTGGGCCGCAAGGTGCTCATTAACACCGCGGGCAAACAGGGCAAGATTGTTTTGGAATATTATGACGCAGACGATAGAGAGCGCCTGATTGAATCGCTTAAAACCCTTGCAGACAATTAATTTTTTCCCACAAAGGAGATTTTTATGACAAGAAAAACCAAAACCGTTTCCATGTTGTCCATGGCTTTGATTGGAAATGTTTTATACTATATATTATGCGCCGTTTTATTTCAGTTCTCCCCCGCATCCCAAACCGTCCACGCCTTGTTTTTTGCAGGCTCTGTCCTTTTGTGGTTTTTGGTGGGTATGCATTATGGCAAGCACGCACGCAAAGCGGGTATTGGTAAAAAATTCGGTTTTGCCTTTTTGGCAATCTTGCCTATTCTTTTATATCTTATCACCTATCTTATTTTGACCCGCACGCAAGAGCTCACCGCCAATCCCTGGCTGCTGTTTTATTCCTTTGGGGCACCCCTCTTGTTTTGGTTGAAGCCAGCGGCGTTTTTGCTGCACCACATCACGCTTTCCTTTCCCGTATTTGCCGTAGGCTACATTGCAATGTTGATGTTGGTTACCTTTATCAGTGCAACGCTCTTTTCACCCAAACGCGAAAAAGTCGCCGCCACTGATCTTGCACAGACGCCCGCAGAAGAACTGCCTTCTTCCACTGCCTCTTTGGCCGAGGCCATGAGCGCGGTTCAAGAAACCGAAGAGCCCTTTGAAAACGAAGTTGTACCCGAACCGGTGGAGTTGAGCGAAGAAGACAAGCAAGCCGCAGAAAGCGAGCACCAAGAAATTTTGCGCTTCATTGAAGACGCAGACAGCACCGAAAGTCCGACTATCGGACAAAGCACCATTGAACAGCAATACGAAGACAGCCAATATCGCATTGACGGCGAGGGCGATACCTATAAAACCATGCCGATGCCCACCATCGACGAACTGTACGAAGAAGTTTTGAGCCAACGCGGCGCTGATTTGCCCGACGAGGCCACGTTGTATATGCAAGAAATTATTACCGATACACAATTTATCGCCGAATATGACCATACAGATGAAGACATGCCGCTTGCCGAAGATGCCCAAACAACGGCAGATGCACCGACAGAGATGCAAGGCGCCGGTGCCGATGAGGCTGTCTCGGAGCCGATTGAAGCACAACCTGCCGAACGCACCGAGCCGCAAAGCGAGGCGGCATCTGTTGATTCAGCAAAACAAGATGAAGGTTATAGAAGATTATTCTCAAGTT